>JAICZO010000425.1 GCA_029057255.1 Muribaculaceae bacterium
ACCTTACCCGAGCGCAGAGAGCCTCCTGCGTCTTTTAGCCAAAACACTGTCGAGCCTTGCAATGCTTTGGCGTGAGTCACGCCACATAGCGCAAACGCCTCGAGCACCACAGAGCCGCCGAACACGGCGCAGAGATAGCGGAATAACGTGTCATAGCGCCACATCGCCGGGGATTGCACGGCATAGCGCGGCTCTATCGTGTCGTATCCGTCCGAAACATGACCGATGCGGCAAGGCGGCCTTACCCTGTTGATAAATTCGTCCTTTTTGACATACTCGTTTGGCTTCGAGTGATAGCGGCAATTATTCTCGCGGTTGCATCGCCCGCAGTTCTCGTCGACGATTTCGCCTGTTGCGTTGTCGACATAGAATTTAAACGACCGACGGCCGCACTGCGGGCAGATGCCAGTTTGCCGCCCGAGCGAATAGCGGTATTTTGCCATGACTTCGCCAAGGTCAGCGAGGCTAATTCTTCGCCTCTAAGTGTTCAATGTTGAATTGGGCACAGTGAGCCACATACGCCAGAAGGTCGAGCACGTCGCCCATCTTGGTGTCGTGGAGTATTGCCTCGGTGACATGGCACACCGCTCCGTCTTTATCGTAGCCGAGGGTGTAGCAGAAGAAACATTTGGTTGTGAAGATTCGATAGCATGCTAATACGCGCATCTTCAAGCGCTTGATGTACTTTTTCATTTGATTGTAGATTGATTTTTTCAGTTGCTTGTCCACTTGTCCACTCTGTACACTGACGGCAATCAGTGGACAGAGTGGACGCGGTGGACAAGGCTATGCGCCCTTGGCTAATTTGGACACATAACTCTTGGATATTCCGAGCTGGTCGGCAATCTCGCGCACGGTTTTCTTTTGGTCGAGCAGTTCTCTAATCTGTTTTCTGCTTTCCTCCATTTTCAGCTGCACGTCGTCGGGTTCTTCAATCAGCTCTTTTTCAGTCGCCGTACCGAGGTGCTTGAGGTGGATATAGCACCCTTCCTTCACGAGCTGCCCGACGATGACATTTGTCTCGCCATAGAGCAGCTCGCTCGAGCGCACCTTTATCTGCTTGATGTATCGGCCGTGGGGGCGGTCCATCTTGTTGAGGCCGATGGCAAACATCGAGTCCATGAAGTTGGCGATGCGTTTGCTGCCCGCAAGGGAGTTCTGCGTCAGCGGTGCGTAGATATAGCGCTTCGGCGTATGCGCGAGCACAAGAATCGAGAGGTTACGCCGCTTCTTGAGCGAAATCAACAGCTGCATCAGCGCGCCTGCGGCGTCGCCGCTCTCGTTTCGGTTGCATATCCACGTGACGTTGTCGATGATGACGACTTTTGCATTGCGTCGCACACACTCGACCTCGATATGCTCTATTATTGAGTCGAGGTCAAAGAGCACGCCGCCGTTGCGGCTGAACTCGAGCCTGCCGAAGCCTTCGGGGAAGCGGTGCACCTCCTTCGTCTCGGCGTCGGTGTAGCGCATTTGGAATTGCTTGTCGCTCATCTCGAAGTCGAAGTATAGCACAGGCTGCGTCTTGGCAATTTCCTCGGCTATCTGTATGGCGTAGATGCTCTTGCCTACGTTGGTGTCGGCAAAAAGACAGCACACTTCGCCCTCATACCACAGATTCATCCACAGCGGCGTAGGGTCGGGGCGCTGCTTGGCCTCGTCTATCCATTCGTTTGCGCTCTTGTAGGCAAACATGGTTTCGTCGTTTACTTCTTCGAAGCTTGCCTTTACTTCCTGTTCCATCATGCGTGTACTTTAATCTGTAGAAACTCGCGTGACTCACGGTTGCGGAGGCACGCCTTGTAGGCTTCGGGGTACTCGGCGGCGAGTTTTTCGACGTCGATGACCGCTCCCCTCTTGGATGTGCGCAGATGCACGTCGGCCTTCTTGCCCTTGAGCACTTTCAGACCGAGCGACTTCATGTGATTCTTTATGCGCTCGCGCGATACGCGTGTCTGTGTGCGCAGTTCGTGCACGGCGATTTCCATGTCGAAGTCGGTTTCGTTGTTGGTGAGTATGGCCGTTAGCAGGGAGTTGTATATGGCGCCGTCGTTTTCGGGAGTGTCGGCGGTGAGAACTTCCGGCGCGATACTGCCTGTTTTCTTGTTGCGTAGAAACGCGATGAAGGGCTTGGCGGCTTCTTCCTCGAGACCCGCCTGCCGCATGGCATGGCGGCACACAGAGGCGTATATTTCGGCTACGCGCTTGCTGAATCGCGAGTCAGGGAGGGCAATGCCTATGAATTTCTCGTGGCAAATCTGAAGGCGGATGTCAAGGCCGGATATCAGCGAGAGTCGCACGGTGAAAAGTCGGCCATATACGCTTTGGCCAAGTTCGCGCTCGACGGCGCAGAAGCATTCGTCGTCCTGTAGCGTAAAGCTTGTGTAGTGAAGCTCCCATCTCATAGTCAGGCGGCTGCTTTCTCTGTTTTCGTCGAAGCCGCGGAAGGCCGCATGCTTGCTGTAGCCTAATATGTTGATTATGTGGGCGAGAATGCCCATCGGTGGTTTGATTGTGTTCATATTCTCGGATTTTGAAAAAAAGCGGATTTGGCAGTGATATATATATTATATTTTATATAATATATATATCATTACTCTTTTTTAGGCGGGCGGTCTGTGACTGTCCGTCAGCCGCCCGAGCTTGTCCACTTGTCCACTGTGTACACTGCCGCTTGTCAGTGGACAGAGTGGACAGAGTGGACAGGGTGGACAGTGCGGACGGCGCTAAGGCGGGTGCGAATAGAGGTAGATGTCGAGCTTCATAGAAATGTAGATTGTAGATTGTCAGAGGGCGGCGGATGCGCCGTATGTTTTCGCCGACAAAGTTATGTAGTGACAAATTGAAATGCAAATTTTTTTTATTTTTTTTTTTTTTTTTTTTTTTTTTGACAAATTTGTGTATAATCGGGTGAAAATATGTTAATTTTGCGGTGAATTGTAAATTAATACCTAACTTTATGAGTGCACCAACCAAAAACGTCATGATGCCCGACCTTGGCCACTACACATCAGTCTTCACGCACTGCGAGACTGTCGACATAGCACGCGCGGCCGACATAGCACGCGCCGACTACGAGTCGATAACGCCCCTGTGGGGTCAGTTCTGGAACGAAGGCGAGATTTGCGTCTTTTTCGCGCCAACCAACGCAGGCAAGTCGATAGTGGCGGTTCAGATAGCGGCGGAGATAGCGCGCAGTCAGCCTGTAATCTACTTCGACTACGAGATGAGCGACGTCCAGTTCCACAACCGCTACGCCGACGCCGCCTTCCCGCCAGACTTCTACCGCGCCTCCTCGAAAAGCGAAGCCCTCGAAGCCCTCGACTTCGATGCCGCCATACTTGACATAACGAGGGCTGTCGACCAAGGCTTCAAGATTGTAATCGTCGACAATATCACCTTCCTCACATCGTCAATAAAAGACCCGACGGCGTCGCTTAACATGATGAAGCGGCTCAAGAGCAAGGTGGCCACGTCGGGAGCTTCGCTGCTGCTGATTGCACACACACCCAAGCGCAACGCATCGTTGCCGCTGACAGGAAACGACATCGCAGGCTCGTCGAATATACTCAACTTCGCCGACTCGGCCTTCGCCCTCGGCCGAAGCTACCTCGACGACGAACTGCGCTACCTCAAGCAGATAAAAGTGAGGGCGGGAGAGTTTGCCTTTACAGAGGCCAACGTGCTCGTCGGAAAATTTGAAAAGAATGACGGCATGCTTGAGTTCATGCCTATTGTTGAACAGGAAGAATACCTACACTTACAGCAATGACGACTTATAAAACAGTAAAAGAGAGGCATACAGAGATATTTCTTCAAGATTTCCGCGACGTATGCCATGCCCTCCACTCGGCAAAAACTTTCGCGGCTATTGAAGACTCGCTCCTTTTCGCCGTCCTGATGTGTCAGAAAATCGGAGCCACAATATCGAGCGTGTCGTATGTCGACGGCCACGTAAAACTCCACTACAAGGGCGTGGTTATGCCGCGGGTGAGGGTGCACTGCGAAACTTTGTGGGAGGCTTTTACAACCATGCTTTCATCGTCGCAGATGGCTATATGCTCCTGTATAATCGACGTGAGCTATTCAAAACTCGGAGTGCCCGCGAAGCCGCGAATCTATAAAATCGGAACTGATACGAGCTGGCGCAAATCCTCTGTGAGCTACGACTATGAATACTACGCCTTGCAGCATACTATTGCCGAGACAATCCCGCACCTTGTCGACTTAAATAAAAAGCTCCATTGGTAATGCAAGCCCTGCGCAATTGACGACTCGGCCGTGACCGAGCGCGAGAATCTTATGTAACATCATACAGTTGCAGTACGAGGCGGTGCCCGGGCGGGCGCCGCTTTTTTTTTAAAGTCCGATAAAATTCACTATCTTTGCAGGCGCAAAATCAAATCGTATACTAAACCCAAACTTTAAGAAATGAGCAAGATTGTAACTCTTGGCGAGATTATGCTCCGCCTTTCTCCTGCCGGATGCCACCGCTTCGTGCAGGTTGACTCGTTTGACGTTATATGGGGCGGCGGAGAAGCCAATGTTGCCGTCAGCTGTGCCAACTACGGCCATGACGCTTTCTTTGTGAGCAAACTCCCCGAGCACGAAATAGGCCAGGCTGCCCTCAACGCGCTTCGCCGATATGGTGTCAACACTCGGTTCATAGCCCGCGGCGGCGACCGTGTAGGCATCTATTACTGCGAGACAGGTGCTTCGATGCGCCCGTCCAAAGTAATATACGACCGAGCCGGCTCGGCTATCGCTGAGGCCGACGCCGCCGACTTCGACTTCGACGCTATCATGGAAGGCGCCGACTGGTTCCACTGGAGCGGCATCACTCCCGCCATCAGCGACAAGGCTGCCGAGATAACCCGTCTTGCATGCGAGGCCGCCAAGCGCCACGGCGTGACTGTCAGCGTCGACCTCAACTTCCGCAAGAAGCTGTGGTCTAAAGAGAAAGCTCAGTCTATCATGCGTCCGCTCATGCAGTATGTCGACGTCTGCATCGGCAACGAGGAAGATGCCGAGCTATGCCTCGGCTTCAAGCCCGACGCTGACGTGGAAGGCGGCCAGACCAATGCCGAAGGTTACAAGGGTATCTTCAAGGCTATGGCCAGGGAATTCGGTTTCAAATACGTTATCTCCACCCTCCGCGAGTCTTTCTCGGCGACACACAACGGCTGGAAGGCTATGATATACAACGGCGAGGAGTTCTACGAGTCCAAGCGCTACGACATCAACCCCATCATCGACCGCGTGGGCGGAGGCGACTCTTTCTCGGGCGGTGTCATCCACGGCCTGCTCACCATGCCCACTCAGGGCGAGGCTCTCGAGTTCGCTGTCGCAGCTTCGGCGCTCAAGCACACTGTGCCCGGCGACTTCAACCTCGTCAGCGAAGCTGAGGTCAAGGCTCTCGCAGGCGGCAGCGCCAACGGCCGCGTACAACGCTAATCAACCGACTTCTAAGATATAACGACACTATGGCAAAGTTTGATAAATTGGCTGTTCTGCGCAAGATGGGCGAGGCTCCTGTCGTGCCCGTCTTCTACCATAAAGACGCTGAGACAGCATGCAAGGTTCTCAAGGCCTGTTACGACGGCGGCATCCGCGCCTTCGAGTTCACCAACCGCGGCGACTTCGCTCACGAAGTATTCGGGCAGGTTGTCAAGTTCGCGGCCAAGGAATGCCCCGAGATGGCGGTAGGCGTAGGCTCGGTGGTAGAACCCGCCACAGCAGCCCTCTACATGCAGCTGGGCGCTTGCTTCGTGGTCGGTCCTCTCTTCAACCCCGAGGTATCGAAAGTCTGCAACCGCCGCGGTGTGCCCTACACTCCCGGCTGCGGCACTGTAAGCGAAGTAGGTGCTGCCCAGGAGACCGGATGCGACCTGTGCAAGGTCTTCCCCGGCGACGTCCTCGGCCCGAAGTTCGTCAAAGGACTTCTCGCTCCCATGCCCTGGAGCAAGCTCATGGTGACCGGTGGTGTTGAACCCACCGAGGAGAATCTCCGCAGCTGGTTCGACGCCGGTGTATACTGCGTCGGCATGGGCTCGAAGCTATTCCCTAAAGACCGCATCGCCGCCGGCGACTGGCAGTACATCACCGACAAATGCCGCAGCGCTCTCGCAGTGGCACGCAAGGACTGACCATCCCACAGGCACGGACATAAAAAACGCGGCAGGAAACTCTCCCGCCGCGTTTTTTATGTCCGTGTCATATCAGTTATAGAGGTATCGCTTTATAGAGCGCTTGGGAGTTTTCTCGAATTCCTCCTGGAAAACCTTCACACCCGACAGCTGGCTGTATGACGGCAGGTCTTCGTTGAGCCGTGTTATATTCTGGCTCATAAGCTCCTCGAGCTTGTCCATCGACAGCCCCTGGCGGGAAGCGTTCTCGATGTCGGGGTATATCAGGGCGACGAGCTTGCCGTCCTTCTCGACAACCAGCGACTCCGACACATATGGCATGTTGTTGAGCTGCTGCTCTATTTCCTCGGGATAGATATTCTGCCCCGACGGGCCGAGAATCATGCTCTTGTCGCGTCCGCGGATATAAATGTATCCGTCGGCATCGACGTTGCAGATGTCGCCGGTGTTCATCCATCCGTCTTTGCCGAAGACAGCGGCGGTGGCTTCGTCGTTGCGGTAGTAGCCCTTCATGACATTCTCTCCTCTGACCCACAGGACGCCGGCCTGCGCGGCGGGGTCGGGGCTGTCGACACGCATCTGCATGCGGTCCACAATGCGGCCGCACGAGCCGGGGCGCTGCACCCGCCACGGAGCATAGGCTATCAGCGGGCCGCACTCGGTCATGCCGTAGCCGACCGTGTAGGGGAACTCGATGCGGCGGAGGAATGCCTCGACATCCTTGTTGAGACCTGCGCCGCCGATAATCAGCTCTTTGAGCTGTCCGCCGAAAGTGGCCTCGAGTCTCTCCTTGATTTTGGCAAGCAGACGGTCGTCGACAAAGGGCACGTGCATCAGCAGCTTCATCAGAGGCTTGTCGAGCAGCGGGAAGACCTTGGTCTTGACTATCTTCTCGATGATGAGCGGCACTGCCACAATGAGCTTGGGAC
>JAICZO010000426.1 GCA_029057255.1 Muribaculaceae bacterium
GCCTTGAGGCATATGCGTGCTATAGAGCCGAAGGCCACGATGAGATACTCGGCGTCTTCGGTGTAGTATTCCTGGAAGCGTACTTCGTTCTGCTCTATGAGGCGGTATGTCTGCTGGAAGCGGTGGTTGTTCTCCTCCATCTTTGCGGAGTCCAGCTCGAGCGAAGTCACGACGTTGTGGTGGTCGCGGCCGTGACGTCCGGTAGCAGCCCAGGGGCACTGGCGGCGCACTTCCTCGTCGGTGCGACGGGGGCGCTGAGGGGGCAGGACAACCTTCTCCATCATCTGTCCGACGATGCCGTCGGCGAGAATCATGGCGGGGTTGCGGTATTTGAAAGCAAGGTCAAAGCCGAGAGCCACGAAGTCGGTCATCTCCTGCACTGTAGCGGGAGCGAGCACTATCATGTGGTAGTCGCCGTGACCGCCGCCTTTGGTTGCCTGGAAATAGTCAGACTGTGATGGCTGTATGGTGCCGAGGCCGGGGCCGCCGCGCATGACGTTGACGATGAGCGCGGGGAGCTCGGAGGCTGCAAGGTAGCTCAGGCCTTCCTGCTTGAGGCTCACGCCGGGCGACGACGACGATGTCATAACGGCTTTGCCTGTTGCCGCGCCGCCGTAAACCATGTTTATAGCGGCAACTTCGCTCTCAGCCTGCAGCACAACCATGCCGGTGGTTTCCCACGGACGCAGTTCTGCGAGGGTTTCGAGTACTTCCGACTGGGGGGTGATGGGGTAACCGAAATAGCCGTCGGCGCCATAACGGATGGCTGCGTGCGCGATGGCCTCGTTGCCCTTCATCAATCTTACTTCTTCTTCCATAAGTGATAAAAAGTATTAGTAAAGGGTTAATTGCCGCGGTCTACCACGCGGTAAACTTCAATGCAGGCGTCGGGGCATACGGTAGCGCAGGCCGCGCAGCCGATGCAGGCTTCGGGTTTGGCGGTGAAGGCGAAGTGGTATCCGCGGTCGTTCACCTCCTTGGGCTGAAGCAGTAATACGTCGCAGGGACAGGCCACTACGCAAAGGTCGCATCCTTTGCAGCGCTTGCTGTCGATGGTCACAGCACCATATACTTTTGCCATATCTTGTTGTATTTAGGGTTGATATGGCAAAAGTAACAAAAAGTTTTTAAAATGCAAGAGGGTAGGGAGTAAAAACACCCCTTAAAAGGCCGTTTTATGTTGTAAAACACATGCCGGCTCTATATTTTTGCTATTATC
>JAICZO010000427.1 GCA_029057255.1 Muribaculaceae bacterium
GACTAGTCGTCGGCAGCGTCATATGTGTATAAGAGACTGCTCTGGGGCCTCCAGGACTGCGCCGAGACTCTCTACGAGTTCGGCAGCGAGGAGCAGCGCGCCAAGTACATCCCCCGCGTATGCGAGGGCGAGACAATGTCGATGGACCTCACCGAGCCTGACGCAGGCTCTGACCTCCAGTCGGTAATGCTCAAGGCTACTCCCAAAGAAGACGGCACATGGGTGCTCAACGGCGTCAAGCGCTTCATCACCAACGGCGACAGCGACATCCACCTCGTGCTCGCACGCTCGGAAGAAGGCACCAAGGACGGCCGCGGCCTCTCGATGTTCATCTACGACAAGCGCAACGGCGGTGTGACAGTACGCCGCATCGAGAACAAGATGGGTATCAAGGGTTCGCCCACTTGCGAGCTCGTATACAAGAACGCTCCCGCCGAACTCTGCGGCAGCCGCCGCATGGGCCTCATCAAGTATGTGATGGCCCTGATGAACGGCGCTCGCCTCGGCATCGCCGCACAGAGCGTCGGTGTCAGCGAAATCGCATACCGCGAGGCTCTCGGCTACGCCAAGGAGCGCCGCCAGTTCGGCAAAGCCATCATCGAGTTCCCTGCCGTGGCAGAGATGCTCGCCGTGATGAAGGCCAAGCTTGACGCAAGCCGCAGCCTCCTCTACGAGTGCTCGCGCTTCGTCGACATGTACAAAATCTACGAGGACATCGCACGCGAACGCCGTCTCAACGACGAAGAACGCGCCGAGATGAAGCACTACAGCCGTCTGGCCGACGCCCTCACTCCCCTGGCCAAAGGCCTCGGCAGCGAGTACTGCAACCAGAACGCATACGACTGCATCCAGATTCATGGCGGCTCGGGATTCATGAAGGACTATGCCTGCGAGCGCATCTACCGCGACGCACGCATCACCTCGATCTATGAAGGCACAACACAGCTTCAGGTAGTGGCCGCTATCCGCCACGTCACCACCGGCACCTACAAGGCTCTCATCGACAGCTACGTTGCCG
>JAICZO010000428.1 GCA_029057255.1 Muribaculaceae bacterium
TTTTTCGTTGGCTTTTTCTACCGATGCCACTTCGGGATCCACGCCCCACTGCTGCTGAGCGAGACGGCGGTAGTTGTTGTAGCGCCACTGTGCGTTGCTCTTGGCGGCAGCGAAGAGTTCGGCTGCTTCGGCGGGGTACTGCTTGAGTACTGAAGCGTAGCGAACTTCGCCCTTGAGGAAGTCTTCGAAGAGGTTCCAGTCGGGTTCTTTGCTGTCGAGGGTGAAGGGGTTCTCGCCCTTGAGCTCTGCGTCGGGGTTGTAGCGCCAGAGGTGCCAGTATCCGCACTTGACAGCCTTCTCTTCCTCGGCCTGTGAGTGACCCATGCCGGTCTTGATGCCGTGGCTGATACAGGGAGCGTATGCGATGATGAGCGAGGGGCCGTCGTATGCTTCAGCTTCGCGGATTGCCTTGAGTGTCTGAGCCTGGTCGGCGCCCATTGCGATCTGTGCGACGTATACGTAGCCGTAGGTTGAAGCGATCAGACCGAGGTCTTTTTTGCGGATGCGTTTGCCTGCGGATGCGAATTTGGCGATGGCGCCCATAGGTGTTGCCTTGGACGACTGGCCGCCGGTGTTGGAGTATACTTCGGTGTCGACAACGAGTACGTTGACGTTCTTGCCGGAAGCGAGGACGTGGTCGAGACCGCCGAAGCCGATGTCATAAGCGGCACCGTCGCCGGCGATAATCCACTGTGAGCGTGCAACGATATATCCCTTGAGCTCGACGATGGCCTTGCAGATGTCGCAGCCGCATGCTTCGCAGAGGGGCATGAGTTTGTCGGCTACTTCGCGGGTAACGCCTGCGCTGTGGGGGTTGGCGAGCCACTGGCGTGCGAGTTCTTTCATCTCTTCGCTGCACTTGTCGCATGCGAGCATGTCGTTGAAGAGCTGAGCGAGACGCTCGCGGATCTTCTCTGTGGCGATCTTCATACCGAGACCGAATTCAGCGAAGTCCTCGAAGAGCGAGTTTGCCCATGCGGGACCGTGGCCTTCGGCGTTGGTGGTGTAGGGTGTCGAGGGCACGGAGCCGGAGTAGATCGAGGAGCAGCCGGTGGCGTTGGCGATGAGTTCGTGGTCGCCGAAGAGCTGGCTGATGAGCTTGACGTAGGGTGTCTCGCCGCAGCCGGAGCAAGCGCCGGAGAATTCGAAGAGGGGAGTGGCGAACTGGCTGTTCTTGACGTTGGCGGCAACGTCGACGAGGTTCTGCTTGCTGGTGACTTCCTTGACGCAGTATTCCCAGCCTGCCTGTACTTCGAGCTGTGACTCGAGGGGTTTCATTTCGAGAGCCTTCACGCCCTTCTTGCCGGGACATACGTCAACGCAGTTGCCGCAGCCGAGGCAGTCGAGTACGTCGACGGCCTGGATGAAGTGCATGCCCTTGAACGACGGACCGAGTGCGGGGATTGTGCCTGCTGTGCCGAAGGGTGCTTTTTCGGCCTCTGCGTCGGTGAGGACGAAGGGACGGATTGCAGCGTGGGGGCAGACGTATGCACACTTGTTACACTGGATACAGTTTTCTTCGAGCCACTGGGGTACGAATGCAGCTACGCCGCGCTTTTCGTAAGCGGCTGTTCCCTGGTGCCATGTGCCGTCGGGGTTGTTGGCGAAGTCGG
Source organism: Muribaculaceae bacterium (assembly GCA_029057255.1). GTDB lineage: Bacteria > Bacteroidota > Bacteroidia > Bacteroidales > Muribaculaceae > CAG-873. The sequence continues at coordinate 1,614 of JAICZO010000428.1, forward strand.
ATACCTTGAGGAGGTCGCCGTCCTGGGC
>JAICZO010000429.1 GCA_029057255.1 Muribaculaceae bacterium
CGGCACAATCAACCGCGCCGCCCTTCCTGCGATTTTCAACCCCGATGACCTCAACGCTCTCGAGCAGGCTCTTCGTCTGAAAGAAACTCATCCCGGAAGCACCGTGACCCTCCTCACAATGGGTCTGCCCCGTGCTGCCGAGATTGTGCGCGAAGCTATCTTCCGCGGAGCTGACAACGGCATCGTCCTGACAGACCGCGCTCTCGGTGGCGCCGACACACTCGCCACTTCATACTCGCTCGCCCAGGCCGTAAAGAAATTCGGCAAATATGACATCATCCTCGGCGGCCGTCAGGCTATCGACGGCGACACCGCACAGGTAGGTCCCCAGATTGCCGAGAAGCTCGGTATACCCCAGGTTACATACGCCGAAGAAATCCTTGACCTCAAGGACGGCAAGGTGACCGTACGCCGCCGCCTCGAGCACGGCGTCGAGACTGTCGTGGCTCCCCTGCCCTGCGTCGTTACCGTCAACGGCTCGGCTGCTGAATGCCGCCCCCGCAACGCCAAGCGTCTGATGAAATACAAATACGCCGCTTCGCCCTCAGAGCTCGACAAGCTCAGCGACATCGCCAAGGAGCGCGTAGCCGCCAACCCCGAACTCAGCATCGCCGAATGGGGCGCAGCCTTCGTCGAGGCAGACCCCGAGCAGATTGGCCTCGCAGGCTCGCCCACAAAGGTCAAGGCTATCGAGAACGTTGTCTTCACCGCTAAGGAAAGCCGCCGCCTCGAGAACAACGACGCCGAGATCGAAGAACTCGTAAAAGAACTCATCGCAAACCACACCATCGGTTAACGCTCACTCCCCAATCTATTATCACTATGGCAGACAATAACAACCTCATAGTATACTGCGAATACGACGAAGGCCGCGTTGCCGATGTGAGCCTTGAGCTCCTCACCAAAGGCCGCGTACTCGCCGACCGTCTCGGCGTAAAACTCGAAGCTCTCGTCATCGGCGACAAGCTCACCGGCATCGAAGACCAGATCTTCCCCTACGGCGCCGACACCGTCTACAAAGTAGAAGACAGCCGTCTCTTCCCCTACACTTCCAACCCCCACGCAGCTGTGCTGATCAAGCTCTTCAAGGAGATTCAGCCCCAGATCTGCCTCATGGGCGCCACATGCATCGGCCGTGACCTCGGCCCCCGCGTCAGCTCAAGCCTCCACAGCGGCCTCACCGCCGACTGTACTTCGCTCGAAATCGGCGACCACAAGGACCCCAAGACAGGCAAGGAGTACTCCAACCTGCTCTATCAGATCCGTCCCGCTTTCGGAGGCAACATCGTGGCAACAATCGTCAACCCCGACTGCCGCCCCCAGATGGCGACCGTGCGCGAGGGCGTGATGAAGAAAGAAGTGTTCGACCCCAACCACAAAGGCACCGTCGTCAACCTTGACGCCAAGAACTACGTCGACGACTCCGACTTCGTTGTCGAAATCATCGACCGCCACATCGAAAAGAGCAAAGTCAACATCAAGAACTCTCCCATCATCGTGGCCGGCGGCTACGGCGTGGGCTCGAAAGAGAACTTCGACCTGCTCTTCGACCTTGCAAACACTCTCGGTGCTGAAGTCGGCGCTTCGCGTGCGGCTGTCGACGCCGGATTCATCGAACACGAGCGTCAGATCGGCCAGACAGGCGTGACCGTGCGTCCCAAACTCTACATCGCTTGCGGTATCTCCGGCCAGATCCAGCACATCGCAGGCATGCAGGAGAGCTCGATCATCATCTCGATCAACAACGACCCCAACGCACCTATCAACACTATCGCCGACTACGTCATAACAGGCGACATGGAGGAAGTCGTGCCCAAGCTCATCAAGTACTACAAGAAGAACTCGAAATAATCCCTCCTCTCGTTCGATAAAAAATACAAAGCAATGGCTAATTTCTATACAGACAATCCCGATCTGAAACATCATCTCAACCACCCGTTGATGAAGAAGATCGTCGAGCTCAAAGAACGCAACTTCTCTGACGCCGTAAAATTTGACTATGCGCCCGCCGACTTCGACGACGCTATGGACAACTATAACAAGGTACTCGAGATCGTAGGCGAAATCTGCGGCGGCAAAATCGCCGAGAATGCCGAAGCTGTCGACCACCAGGGCGCTTCGTGCTCGGACGGCCGCGCTCACTACGCCGACGGTACTGTCGAGAACCTCGACCTCTGCCGCAAGGCAGGCCTGATGGGTATGGCGATGCCCCGCCGTTTCGGTGGCCTCAACTTCCCCATCACCCCCTACATCATGGCTGCCGAAATCGTCAGCCGCGCCGACACCGGCTTCGAGAACCTCTGGGGCCTCCAGGACTGCGCCGAGACTCTCTACGAGTTCGGCAGCGAGGAGCAGCGCGCCAAGTACATCCCCC
>JAICZO010000043.1:0-1103 GCA_029057255.1 Muribaculaceae bacterium
TGGACATGCCAGTGCGTGTCGAGGAGCTGATTCACAACCCGCAGTACGTGGCTGTCATGCGCGGCCCGATACTGCTTGGCGCCCGCATGGGCACGGAGCATCTCGACGGCCTCGTCGCCGACGACAGCCGCTGGGGGCACATAGCCTCGGGGCCGCTTGTGTCTATTTTCGACACCCCGCAGCTCATAGGCTCGCGCGACGACATCGTCGGCCGCCTGCAGGATATGAAGCCCGTCGAGGGCCGCCCCGGCTGCTATACCGTGCCCGGACTCTTCACCGGCAGATACGAAGGCCTCGTGCTCGAACCCTTCGCCGGCATCCACGACTGCCGCTATATCACTTACTTCATGACCATGACGCCCGAGGAGTTTGAGGCCCGTCAGGCTGAGGCACGGCGCGCCGAGGAGGCTCGTCTGGCTCTTGACCGCCGTACTGTCGACGCCGTCAACACCGGCGAGCAGCAGCCCGAAGTCGACCACGGCATGAAGGAGAGCAACTCGCGCAAGGGCAACCACGCGGGCGAGGCATGGCGCGACGCCGTCGGCGGCTTCTTCGCCTACCGCATGGCCACCGGAGGCCCCGACGCCCTGTCGCTGATGGTGCGCTACTGGGGCAACGAAAGCGGCAACCGTGCCTTCGACATCCTCGTCGACGGCACGCCGATAGCGTCGGAGAACATCGTCGGCCGCTGGGGACGCGATGAGTTTGTCGATGTGACATACGCCATCCCCGCGCGCCTGCTCCAAGGCCGCGACGTCGTCGAGATACGCTTCGAGAGCGCTCCCGGCGCCACTGCCGGAGGCGTGTATCACATCCGCCTTGTCAAACCCGAATGAAATATATAACATAACAGAATTATGAAAATCAACCGTTTAGTGTCGCTTCTCCTGCTGACAGCCTCTTTCGGCGCAGCGGCTGACGAAGTGAAAATAGAATTCTTCACCCCCGACGTCGTGAGGGTGCTCAAGACACCGGGCGATGCAGCCGACCGCGCCTCGATGGTCGTGACCGCAGCTCCCGAGAGAGTGAAAGTATCCGAGATCCGCAGCAGCGACAAGACCGTCTACCGCTCGTCGGCGCTGACAGTCACCGTCGGCAAGGAC
>JAICZO010000043.1:1113-6033 GCA_029057255.1 Muribaculaceae bacterium
ACTTCGCCACCGCCTCGGGCAGCCCCCTGATGTCGGAAGGCGCCCACAGCTTCACCCCCATAGGCGAGGGACCCGACGCCGGAGCCTACAAGGTCAGCCAGCACTTTGCCATACCCGCCGACGAGCCCCTCTACGGCATCGGCATGATGCAGCATGGCAAGATGAACCTGCGCGGGCACAGCGTCAAGATGCAGCAGTCCAATCTCGAGGACTTCGCCCACGTCTTCCAGAGCGTCAGGGGCTACGGCATCTACTGGGACAACTACTCGCCCACAGAGTACCGCGGCGGCGCCGACGTCGAGCTTGAGAGCCAGGTAGGCGACGCCGTCGACTACTACTTCATGTACGGCGGCAATGCCGACGGCGTGGTCAGCCGCGTCCGTCATCTCACAGGCAAGGTGCCGATGATGCCTCTGTGGTCATACGGCTTCCACCAGAGCCGCGAGCGCTACAAGACCCAGGACGAGCTGCTCGAAGTGGTAAGCCGATACCGCAAGGACGGCGTGCCCCTCGACGGCATCATCCAGGACTGGCAGTACTGGGGCTCGAACTACACGTGGAACGCCATGGAGTTTATCAACGACGACTTCGACCGCGCGCAGGCCATGATCGACAGCGTGCATGCCCGGGGCGCACACATCACCATCAGCGTGTGGTCGAGCTTCGGCCCGCACACCAAGCAGTACCGCGAGCTCAAGGAGAAAGGTCTGCTCTTCTCCTTCGATACATGGCCCGAGTCGGGTCTCAACCCCTGGCCGCCGCGCCGCGACTATCCCTCGGGCGTCCGCGTCTTCGACTGCTACAGCCCCGAGGCACGCGACATCTACTGGAAGCACCTCACACGCCTCCACGACATGGGCATCGACGGCTGGTGGCTCGACTCCACCGACCCCGACCATGTCAACTACAAGGAGAGCGACCTCGACGAAGTATGCTCGGCAGGCTCCTTCCGCAAGGTGCGCAATCTCTTCCCCTTCATGGTCGTAGGCGGCGTCGACAGCCACCAGCGTGCCGCCGACAGCACCAAGCGCGTCTTCATCCTCACCCGCTCCTACTTCGCCGGACAGCAGCGCTACGGCGCCCACTCGTGGAGCGGCGACGTCGGCAGCAACTGGAACTCCTTCCGCGCCCAGGTGCCCCTGTGCCTTAACCACACCATGACCGGCAACCCCAACGTCAACACCGACATCGGCGGCTTCTTCGCCGGAGCCTACAACGGCCACGGCATGCGTGCCTACGACAACCCCAACTTCCGCGAGCTTTATGTGCGCTGGATGCAGTTCGGACTCTTCAGCCCGATGATGCGCAGCCACGGCACCGACGTCCCCCGCGAACTGTACTTCTACGGCAAGGCGGGCGAGCCGGTCTACGACGCCCTTGTGTCGGCCGTGCGCACACGCTACAACATGCTCCCCTACATCTACAGCCTCAGCCGACGCGTCAGCGAGGACGACCACAGCTACATGCGCCCTCTGGTGATGGACTTCGCCGCCGACCGCAACACATGGGACAACGGCCGCCAGTTCATGTTCGGCCCGAGCATCCTCGTATGCCCCGTCCTCGAGCCCATGTACACCTCCGAGGACTTCTTCAGCAAGAACCCCGTGAAAGCATCCGAGGCCGACATCGACTGGTTGGCACCGCGCACCTGCAAGGTATACCTCCCTGCCTCGACAGAGTGGTATGACTTCCATACCGGCGAGCGCCTCCCCGGCGGCAAGTCGGTCGAGACTCCCGTCAACATAGCCACCATGCCCCTCTACGTGCGCGCAGGCAGCATCATCCCCTGGGGGCGCGACCTGCAGTACGCCTCCGAGAAGCCCTGGGACGACATGACGCTCCGCATCTATCCCGGTGCCGACGCCGACTTCACCCTCTATGAGGACGCGGGCGACGGCTACGGCTACAAGCAGGGCGAGTACACCGAGATACCCGTCCGCTGGGACGAGCGTCGCCGCACACTCACCATCGGTCGCCGTCAGGGCGCATACCCCGGCATGCTCGCCGAGCGCACCTTCCGTGTAGCGCTGCCCGACGGCACATCCAAGGAAGTGGCATACACCGGCAAGGCCGTGAAAGTGAAACTCTGACACACCTATATAATGACGACGGAGCCTCCCGCGCGGGAAGCTCCGTCGTTGTTTTACGCAGCCGCGGCTCAGAAGGAGTACTGTACCATAGCCTCGACGCGGTTGGCCTTGCCTGACTGACCGCTGATGTCCTTGCGGGTGCCATGGATATACTCCAGGCCGAGGCGGAGGTCGCCCCACACGTTGTAGAAGGCGTTGGCGGTGATGTACTGGCCGTAGCGGTATGTGTCGGCGCTCATGCCCGCCGTGTCGTAGAGCTGTGCGCGGCTGTAGGAGCCTGTCATGAAGAAGCGGTCGGAGAAGTTGTACTGCAGGCCTGCGGTGAGTCCGGCCGCACCGGGAGCCTTGAGCTTGCCGTCGCTGCCGTCGGGGATAAGGTCGAAACCGCCGCCGTCAAGGTCGTTGATATAGCTCGAGATACCCCGGCCGTAGGTGTAGTGGCCGAAGAATTTGAGGCCTCCGTAGATGTCGGTCACGGTGCTCAGCTGCACGCCCCAGCCCGTGCCGAAGTGGTTGGCCTGCGACTGCAGGTCGCGGTAGCTCAGGCGGCGGAATATGCCCGAGAGTCTGACGTGGCTGTCGCCCTTGTCCCATGCGTACTGTACGTAGGCGGGAATGTCGGGGAAGCGCTGTGCTATGGCCTTGGCGTTGTTGCCGACGGTATAGCTTGCCGACGGCAGCTCCACGGCGACGGCGCCCGAGAGGCCCTTGAAGTCGGAGGTGACATACTGCACCATCATGTTCTTGGCCGACACCTGGCCTGCCGGGCCCTGGTCGTCGACTGTCGGCGCCATAGCGGCACCGTCGGCGAAGGTACTCCTTGCCTTGCCGGCCGTCACATGGCCGACGCTGACGTATGCCTGCTTGAGCACGAGGCCGTAGTTGTCGCCGTTGCCCGTGAAGTTGGTCTGCACGTATACTATCACGCGTCCGACGCGGGTGGGGTGTGTGACGAGCTTGAGGAAGATGGTGGAGTGTGTCGCCGATGCTCCGAAGCGCTGGCGCATGGCCGGGTCGGGGGGCACCGATATCTTGTTGGTGAAGAAGCCGTCGGAGGGTACTGCGCCGTCGAAGTCATACATGCCTGTAGCTTTGAGATAGCCGCCGATGCCGAGTGCGACGGTTCCTTTCTTGTCGAGGAAGAGGAAGCGCGGGGCGGCGGGGTCCTCGAAGGCCTGGTTCATGTGGGTGTACATCGTGGCGATGTTGCCTATGTGCTGCGGGTGCGAGGCGTCGCCCGATACTATGACGGCGCGCTCGGGTATGGAGTCGGCATGCGACTCGGCAGCCGCACAGCACATGGCAGTGGCGGCCGCGATGATGGACAGTGATAGTTTTTTCATAGAAGCATGAATTTTGGGTTTTTTATAGAAACATCGCATGCGCGGCCTTTGTTCGTTGCGACACGGCACAAAAAAACTCCGGTCACCGCAGTGGCCGGAGTTTTGGGGTCTATCAGTATCGTGCTTATTCAGCAGCTGTAGTTTCGGGGTCGAGGACGATCACGCGGTAGTTGTCCTGGTCGAGTACCGACTTCATGAAGTTCTGTACAGCGGCGGGAGTAATCTTGGCGAGAGTCTCGGGAGTGTTGAGGAATGTCTGCACGCCGTTGAGGGTTGTGGCAGTCATCGAGCCTGCCCAGCTGTCGTTCTTGCGGAGCGCCTCGGTGGCAGTTTTCTGCATGTATTCGATGGCGGGCTTCACTTCGTCGTCGGTGACTGTCGAAGTCATGGCGTTGACGATGTCCTTGATAGCGGCGAGAGCCTCTTCCTTCATCTCGGGCTTCATGGGGAATGCGATCTGGAACATGAGGTTGGCATCGCCCACGCGGCTGAGGCCGCCGTTGGCGCCGATAGAGTATGTAGCACCCATCTCTTCACGCACCTTGTTGAGGAGTCGCTTGCTGAGTACCTGAGCGGCAACAGAGGCGAGAGCCTTGTTCTCGGCGGTGTAGGGCATGTTGGCCGACATCATGATGAATACCCAGCTCTGGGGTGTCTGCATCGATGTTGTGAAAGTGTCGGTCTTGCTGCCCTTGACATCTTCGAATGCGGGGTTGAGATTGATTTTCTTTGTGGCCTTCTTGGCGTTGGCGGGGAGAGTGGCGATGTACTGCTCCATCAGGGGCACGAAAGTCTCGGGGTCGATCGAGCCGGTGAAGACGAAGAGGTAGTCGGCAGCGTTGGCAGTCATCTTGCGGATGAGGCCGTTGATGGTGTTGAGGTCAGCGTTCTTGATGTCTTCGCTTGTGAGAGCCTGGCGCAGGGGCGAGGGGAAGAGCACTTCCATCAGGCGCTTCGAGAAGATGAACTGGGGGTCGGACTCCTGGTTTGCGAAGATGCCGGCGATGGCGTCGCGCTTAGCCTTGAACTCGTCTTCCTTGATGTTGAAGCCGGTGAAGAAGGCGTAGAGCAGTTCCATAGCGGTGGGGAGGTCCTTGACGGTCGATGTACCGTCGATCTGGCGGGTGTATGCGTCGAAGCTCATGTCGAAGCCTACCTGCTTGCCCTGGAGATACTTGCGGATGTCGGAGTTGCTGTAGTTGTAGTATGACTCGACGCTCATGGCCACGGGAGCGAACTTAACCGAAGCAGCCTGTGCGGGGTCCATTTCAGCCATTGCATTGCCCTTGGCGATAGCCGAGAAGACGATTTCGTTGGCTTTGAAGTCGGTGGGTTTGATGATGACCTTCACGCCGTTGCTGAGGGTGTACTCGGTAGCGTCCCACTCGGCGTTGTGAGTGGTCGATTTAACCTTGCCGGGTTTGGGGAGCGAGGGGAGGAGGGGGTCTTCGCGCATCTCGTCCTTGTATGCTTCGAGAGTCTCGCCG
>JAICZO010000430.1 GCA_029057255.1 Muribaculaceae bacterium
AATAGTAGCCCATAGGAGAATCGAACTCCTCTTTCAAGAATGAAAATCTTGCGTCCTAGCCGATAGACGAATGGGCCATCGCGTGTTTTGCGAGTGCAAATTTACGCATTATTTTTAACCTTGCAAAACTTTTATGCTCCGCAGCGCGTATTTTAATATTTTTTTACACTTTTCACGCTATTTCGGCTCTTTTCCGCCCTTCAGCAGCGCATTATAGCGCTCGGGGTCGTTGATGAGCCTTAGTGCTTCGGTGAAGTCATTGTTGAGTCGGCTGAGCGGATAGTAGTAGCTTCCGTCCTCGTAGAGGTCACGTGCGAGCAGGCCGCTGAGGATGGCTTCTATGAGCGGGCGCGAGCGGTTCCACTGCTCCTCGTTGTACTCTACTCCGGCTTCATTACCGGCGGCTATGAGTCGCTCGGGAATCTCGCTGTCGACAGTATAGTTCTCGCGGAAGGACTTTGCATCGGGATACTTGGCCAGCAATGCGGCGCGGTTGGCGTCGACATAGTTCATGACCGTACGGTTGAGCAGACCCTTGGCGACAAGGTCGCGATAGTAGACACTATAGTAAGATGTGTCGGCAGGCACGAAGACATCGGGGATGATGCCGCCACCGCCATAGACGGGGCGCTTGTTGCGGAGTGTCTCGTAGCGCAGCGAGTCGGGGCGCTGGATGCTGTCGGCGCTCCACAGCTCTCCGGCCTGATAGCGGTTGTATACCTCGAGCTGATACTCCTCGGAGTGACCTTTGTCGTAGTGCTTCTGGATGCAGCGGCCTGACGGTGTGTAGTAGCGCGACACGGTGAGGCGTATCATCGAGCCGTCGGGGAAGGGGAAGGGGCGCTGCACCAGGCCCTTGCCGAAGGTACGGCGGCCGACGATAAGCGCGCGGTCATTGTCCTGAAGCGCTCCGGCGAGAATCTCGGCAGCGGAGGCCGAATTCTGATTGGCCATCACCACGACGCGGCCGTCGAGGAAGTCGCCCTTGCTCTCGGTGACGAAAGTGTGGGGCATGGTGGCACGTCCGGCCGTGCTTACCACGGGAGTGCCGACGGGCAGAAACTCTGACGCAAGCTCGAATGCGGCGCCGAGATAGCCGCCGCCGTTGTCGCTGACGTCGAGGATAAGATTCTTCATGCCCTGGCGGCGCAGCTTGGCAACAGCCTCGCGCACCTCCTTGGCAGTCTCTTCGGCAAAGCGGGTTATGCGGATGTAGCCGGTGGTCGGGTCGGCCATGAATGTCTCGTCGACGCTGTAGAGGGGTATGTCATCACGGGTGACGGAGAAGTCGATAAGCTCGTCGCCGCGCTTGACCTTGAGGTCCACCACCGACCCTTTGGGGCCGCGCAGACGCTTCATGACGTCGGTGTTCTTCAGCTTCTTGCCTGCTATGACGGTGTCGTTGGCGGCAATGATGCGGTCACCGGCGAGGATGCCGACCTTCTCGGAGGGGCCTCCGGCGACGGTCTGTATGACATAGACCGTATCGGTGCTGTCTCTTATTCAAGACTCCGAGCCCCCGAGACA
>JAICZO010000431.1 GCA_029057255.1 Muribaculaceae bacterium
CGCTGCGGGCGTGTATGCCTCGGTGCCCTTGTCCTCGATGATGAAGTTCTGCTCGAGCTTCTCGAGGAACTCGGCGGGCGACATGCCGTTGAGGTCGCGCACCAGACGGTTATAGTCGATAATCTTGAGGTGCGATGCGGGGAAGGCCACGGCAAGGAAGTAGTTGTACTCCTCGTCGCCCCTGTGGTTGGGGTTGGCCTGCGCCTTCTCGTGGCCGACAAGCGCCGCAGCTGCCGAGCGATGGTGACCGTCGGCGATATACATGTCTGGGATGCGGGCAAACTCTGCCGTAATCTCGTCGATGGTGGCCGCGTCATCAATCACCCAGAAACGGTGACCGAAGCCGTCGGGAGCGACGAAGTCATACTCCGGCTCGCCGGCGGTGACTCTGCGGATGATGGCCTCGAGCGCCTCGTTGTCGGGGAAGGCGAAGAATACCGGCTCGATGTTGGCGTTGTTGACACGCACATGCTTCATGCGGTCCTCCTCCTTGTCGCGGCGGGTAAGCTCATGCTTGCGTATGCGGCCTTCCATATAGTCCTCGACAGCGGCAGCGACGACGATGCCGTACTGCGTGCGTCCGTCCATCGTCTGGGCATATATATAGTAGCGGTCGGCATCATCCTGGACGAGCCATCCGCGCTCCCTGAAAGCGTTGAAGTTCTCAACAGCTTTCCGGTAGACGCGGGGGTCGTGTTCGTCCGTGCCGGGTTCGAAGTCGATCTCGGGCTTTATGATGTGGTACAGCGACATGGGGTTGCCTTCAGCCTCGCTTCGGGCTTCTTCGCTGTTGAGCACGTCATAGGGGCGCGACGCCACTTGTGTGACGAGCTGCCTCGGCGGGCGTATGCCTCTGAAAGGTTTTACTTTAGCCATAGTTTTTCGTGGTGTTGTGTTAGGGTTGTAAGGTAATGTGTATATATTAAGGATGGCTTATGTTCAGTGGCGGATGATGGTCTGCTCGCGGTCGGGACCTACCGAGAGGATGGTGACGGGTACGCCGACCTGCTTCTCGATGTAGCTGATATAGCTGCGGAATGCCTCGGGGAGCTGCTCCTCGCGGCGGGCGGCTGTGATGTCGGTGAGCCATCCGGGGAGTGTCTCGTAGATAGGCTCGACGTCGGCGACGCCGGCAGCGTTGCGGCCCACGCAGAAGGGGAAGTCCGATGTGACGGTGCCGTCGGGGAGGCGGTATGCCGTGCAGACCTTGATCTGCTCGAACGAGTCGAGGACGTCGCTCTTCATCATGATGAGGTCGGTGGCGCCGTTGATCATCACGGCGTAGCGCAGTGCCACGAGGTCAAGCCAGCCGCAGCGGCGTTCACGGCCTGTCACAGCGCCGTATTCGTGGCCGATGGAGCGTATTTCCTCGCCGGTGGCGTCGAAGAGCTCTGTCGGGAAGGGACCGCTGCCGACACGTGTGCAGTATGCCTTGAAGATGCCGTATACGCGGCCGATGCGGCCGGGAGCGATGCCGAGGCCGGTGCAGGCACCTGCGGCGACGGTGTTGCTCGATGTCACGAAGGGATATGAGCCGAAGTCGATGTCGAGCATGGTGCCCTGAGCGCCTTCGCAGAGCACGCTGCAGTCGTCGCTGAGAGCCTTGTTGATGAAGTGCTCGGTGTCGGTGAGGGCGAAGGAGCGGAGGTAGTCGAGAGCCTCGAGCCACTCGGCCTCTGATGCGGCGAAGGCTGCGGCGTCGACATTAGCGCCCATATTGGCGAGGGTGCGGAAGTGATTGTCGCGGGCGGCGGCATATATGGCGTCGAAGTTATCGTCGAGGATGTCGCCCACACGCAGGCCGTGACGCGAAATCTTGTCGGAGTATGTCGGGCCTATGCCTTTGCCTGTCGTACCGATTTTGCCGGCGCCCATTGCGGCTTCGCCCGCAGCGTCGAGCAGACGGTGAGTCGGCATAATCAGGTGTGCTTTCTTGCTTATCTTGAGAATAGCGTGGAGGTCCACGCCGTCGGCCTCAAGCTCGGCGGCCTCGCGCATGAAGAGCACCGGATCGAGAACCACGCCGTTGCCGATTACGTTGGTAATCGAGCCTTGAGCGAATACACCCGAAGGTATCGAGCGGAGCACGTGCTTGTGTCCGTCGAACTCGAGGGTGTGACCGGCGTTGGGTCCGCCCTGGAAGCGTGCAACAATGTCATAGTCGGGAGCAAGGACGTCAACAATCTTACCTTTGCCTTCGTCGCCCCACTGGAGACCTAAGAGAATATCGGCTTTCATTTTTCTGATTGGGATATAACGTTTTTAGACGGTTGTTTCTTGTTCTTTTTCTCAAGCATTCTTGCCTTGCGGGCACAGGCCGAACAGATGCCGTAGACCGACAGCGAGAACTGCACCGGCACGAATGCCGAGTAGCGCCGTGAGCGCAGCTGCTCGTCGAGCAGCGGGTCGCGCATGTCTTTTATCTTGCCGCAGCGCATGCACACCAGGTGATGGTGGTTGCCCGGCGTGACTTCGTAGCGCATGGCGTCGTCGTCGATACGCAGGCGCCGCACAAGGCCACACTCGGCAAGAATCTGGAGTGTGCTGTAGACAGTGGCCACCGCCACCCTCCTGTTGTCGGCCTCGAGACGGGCGCACAGCTCGTCGACGGTGAAGTGGCCTGTCATGCCCTCTGCAGACGCCAGCACCATATAGCGCTCCGGCGTACAACGCTTGCCGTTGCTCCGGAGATACTCGGCAAGCATCTTGGCCGAGGGCGTATTTCTGATGTTTTCGAACGTCATGACATGGTCGGCTGTAGTTCTTCGGCAGGCAAAGTTACGATTTTTTTTCATAGCTTAAGCAAAAATGTGTAACTTTGTGCTGCCAATGAAACGGCATAATTGAATAATGAACGATTATTATAAAGTTGAGTTCTCTGTCGCCCCGGCCGACAACGACGCCTGCGACCTGCTCGCGGCAGCTCTCGCGGATGCCGGTTTCGAGTCTTTCGAGCCTGCCGACGACGGCAGCGCCGTCACCGCCTACTGCCCCTCGGCAGTCTATACACCGCAGCTGCCATCCGACGCTGTGGCGGAAGTACCGATGGATGTGCGCATCGAATACACGGCCGAGCTTGTCGAGGGCCGCGACTGGAACAGCGAGTGGGAGCGCAACTATTTCAAGCCCATACTCATCGCCGGCCAGGTCGCTGTCCACAGCAGCTTCCACACCGACGTCCCCGAAGCCCGCTACGACATCGTCATCGACCCGCGCATGGCATTCGGCACAGGCCACCACGCCACCACAACCCTCATGATGCAGTCGCTGCTCGACGAGCCTGTCGAGGGTCTGAAAGTCATCGACATGGGTACGGGGACGGGCATCCTCGCCATTCTCGCCGTCATGCGCGGAGCGGCTCAGGCTGTCGCCATCGAAATCGACCCCTTCGCCGCCGCCAACGCCCGCGACAATGTCGCCCTCAACCTCGACGGCAAGGCCGACGCCTTGACGGTCATCGAAGGCGATGCCTCGGCACTCGCCCCCTACGACGCCTTCGCCGATATCTTCCTGGCCAACATCAACCGCAACATCATCACCGCCGACATCGACCGCTATGCCCGCGCCATGAAGCAGGGCGCAAGGCTGACAGTGAGCGGCTTCTACGTCGAAGACCGCCCGGTGGTGGCCGAGGCTGCAGCCAAGGCCGGACTCGAGTTCACCGGCGCTGCGGAGATGGACCGCTGGTCATCGATGTCATTCCGAAAACTGTGAGACTGACGATGAAAAAACTTCTGCTGATACTCGCCATCGCAATCTGTGGCACAGCCCTGCAGGCTCAGGACAAAGGCTCGACGACAAAGCCTAAAATAGAATTTGCATGGGGCGCCGACATGGGCGCATCAATCGACATGAGCGCCAACGACATGAGCACAATCGACGTCGACATCGTCCTGGGTATGCGCCG
>JAICZO010000432.1 GCA_029057255.1 Muribaculaceae bacterium
GAGCAAAAAACTACCCCCTGAGCTTCGAAGAATTCACCGCACTGCTGTGCAGCCTCGACAGCAAAACCGCCGAGGGCATAATCGCCGACATCGACTACCTTGACGACTGGGACAACCATCAGGACATCGCACCCATCATCTCCGTCACCGACAGCCACAAACTCACAAGCTGGGAACTTCGGGATATATACGACAAAAAAGCAGCCGTCAGCAGATTCGACATCACATCCGCCGAAATGCCCCTGAGCCCCATCCCCGGCGGACTCAGCTCAATACGCTACCACAAAAGCTACAAATACCCCAACGACACCACACCCGAGGGCAAAACAACCTTTAAAATCGGCGAAGACACAGTACTCATCCCCATCGACAGCCTCGTAGCACTGCCAAAGACCGACACCATACAGCCCGTCGCCATCGAGTACGCCCCCGGACACATATATATAATAACATCATTCTCAGCCCGCGGCACACGCAGCGAGAAAAACGACTACAAATTCATCGAAACAAAAGGTTATATCCTCGAAAAATAACAAATCAACAATATGAAACGCAACGAATTAGTCGACAACATCTTCCGCAAAGGCACATTCCTCTGCGTCGGCCTTGACCCCGACATACGCAAACTCCCCGTATCAATCGAAGGAACAGACGCCGAACGCGTCGCAACATTCTGCAAAAACATCGTAGACGCCACAGCACCCTACTGCGTCGCCTACAAACCCAACCTCGCATTCTTCGAGAGCCTCGGCCACGAAGGCATCCGCGCACTCGAAGAAACAGTAGCATACATCCGCGCAAAACACCCCGACCAATTCATCATCGCCGACGCAAAACGCGGCGACATCGGCAACACCGCCGCACTCTACGCCCGCACATTCTTCGAGACAATGGACTTCGACGCCGTAACACTCGCACCATACATGGGCGAAGACTCCGTCAAACCCTTCCTCGCATACGAAAACAAGTGGAGCATCATCCTCGCACTCACATCCAACGCCTCCGCTAAAGACTTCGAGACCGTAACCGACAAAAACGGCACACCCCTCTACGAACGCGTCATCCGCAAATCCCAGCACTGGGGTAGCCCCGTCAACACAATGTACGTCGTCGGAGCGACACAAGCCGAAAGCCTCGACGAAATACGCAAAGCAGCACCCCGCCACTTCCTCCTCGTTCCCGGCGTCGGAGCACAAGGCGGAAGCCTCGAAGAAGTAGCAAAACACGGCATGATTGACGAATGCGGACTCCTCGTCAACAGCTCGCGAGGCATCATCTACGCATCAGCCGAAGCAGACTACGCCGAAAAAGCAGGCATCGCAGCCGCCGAACTCGCGCGTCAGATGAAAGAACTCCTCCCCGCACGCTTCTGACGCCCACAAATATATGCCACGGCGCACCCGTGGCATATATCTCAAACCCAACCACTTACACCCCGCGCCCTCTCCCCTCCTCCAAATTTTTTACGAAAACATTAAAAAAATTCACCAAAAAATTTGGTCATTTCAAAATAAGTGCGTAACTTTGCACCTGACTCTTATACAAATCTGACGCTGCCGCCGACTAGTCGAGTGTAGA
>JAICZO010000433.1 GCA_029057255.1 Muribaculaceae bacterium
GCGACGAGGTGTACTCGTGGCTTTAGGACAATGATTTCGCCCTCGCGGGAGAGACCTTCGACGGCGGCACCGTGTCGACGCTCCACTGGGGCATAACCGACGCTACGGGCGAGAGTATGGTCATCGAGTATGTCGACGGCAGCATCAGACTCTACCGCGGCCGCGACCTTACGGTGCTCACCAACGACCCGGCTCTACCTCAGATGAATGCCATTAACGACTACTGGAAGAACATCGGCGGTGTCAACATGCTGCCCGGCACCGTGCGCTCGGCCGACCGTTTCGTCAGAGCCTCGTTTTTTATCAACCATGTGCCCAAGGACTTTGAGTACGACAAGGCCATCGGTCTTGTAAGCAGCATCATGGGTACTGTCAGCGTGCCCCTCGGCTACGAGCTGCCCGGCGAGCCTAACGTCTCCTCGACACAGTGGCGCTCCATCTCCGACGCCACCGGAGGAAAGTACTACTTCAAGTTCACGGAGTCGACAGGCGACTTCTGGATTGACCTCGGCAGGCTGAGGATGAATGCCGGCGCTCCCATTCTGAAATTCAACACCGCTCTTCATCCCCGGGCTACAGGATGTGTCAACGACATGCTTGAAAAAACACCCGGTTTCACCCCGATGTGGTGACATATTGTCAGATAAGTAACACGAAACAAGGGCTATCCTCACGGACAGCCCTTGCTTTCTTACACATAGTACTTAATGTTAGATTTATATGTCTATTCCAGATTTGTTTAATATGAAAAAGCATTTAACAATGCTTGTCGTATCATTTCCAATGCAAAGTTACGGCAAAGCTTTCAGTTGTGCAAGCCGAACGCTTCTCACGTTTATGTGAGGCGAATTATATATTTTAACCAAAAATACAACAAGAATAGAAAAAATATATTCTATCACGCATGAATCAATCTCAATGACCTGTAATGTGTGCTATAACTTAAAAAGTGCGTGTGGGTTAAAATGTGTTAAATATAAAACATGCTTTAGCGTTATGTTATAAAACATATTGCTAAAGCATGTTTTGTTATGCAGCCCTGTCAAAATGCAAGACAGGGCGCGGTCATTACTTGTAGCGGGCGAACAGCTCGGCCTGTATGCGCTCGGCCTTGCGGAGTGTCTCCGCCTCGGTCTCCGCCTCGAATGTCGAGCGCTCGGGGATGGCGACGCGTGTGCCGGGACGTATCTTGTTGGGGTTGTCGAGGACGTCGCTGTTGGCCTTGTAGATATACACCCAGTATATGCCTCGGCCGTAGTACTCGCGTGCCATCGTGGCGAGATAGCGTGTGCTCGTCACGGTGTCGTAGCGCGGCTGCGCGGTCTGTTCGGGTTCGGGCTGCTGCTCTTCAGCAACTACGGCGGCAGGCTCGGGCTGCGGAGTAGTCTCTGCCGTGGTGAGGGCAGCCTCGCTGACATCGACGGTGACGAATGAATCGGCCGGTGCGGGCACTTCTTCGTCGACGGCTTCAATGTCGGTGATGTTGTATTGCTCCAGCTCGGGGTCGTCGGTGTAGACGGCGGCTAAGAAGCCGGCCAGGCCTCCGACGAGTATGACTATGGCAGCGCATATCCACAGCAGGGATGATGTCTTTTTCTTCGGTTTCTGAGGTACGGCAATCTCTTCCTCCTCTTCTTCCTCGGGAACGTAGCGGCTGACAGGTTCCGGCGCGGGTGCTGGCTCGGGCTCAGGTGTCTGGGCTACGACAGGTTCGGGTTCAGAGACAGGTTCGGGAGCGGACACAGGTTCCGGCTCGGGGACATATGCCGGAGTCTGAGGCTCTTCGGCAGGCATTTCCACAGCCTCAGGAGCTTCTTCCTCTTGGGGCTGCCCGGTCTCGCCGTCGTTTTCGTCGTCGAATGACAGGCCGTCGGCCAGCTCTACCGGCTCGAACATCGCGAACGGGGCGTTTATCTCCTTGGCGAGCGCCGGGTCGGCGACAAATACAATCTTGCTTTCGTCGGGTCCGATGCCGTGTCGGCCGAATGTGCCTATGCCGTCGATAGTTACGGTCTCGCCTGCTGCGAGTCCGTCTTCAACGGCCGCAAAGAAGGCGCGCAGGAAAAGTCGGGTGGTATTGGTGTCGGTCGCAGTGACCTTGGCCAGCCGTGTTATCAGCTGAGAGAGTGTGATTGTACTATTCATTTCTGAGTCTTTTAAGCAACATGCCGCCGGGGCGGAATTCAACATTGATTTCCGGCGGCACGAGCATGCGCCGCCCTGTCGACAGGTCGGTTATGATGTCTTCGGCGTGCTTGACGGGCACGAATGTGCCGAAGGAGGGTATGGCGACGCTGTCAAGCTCGGCGCAAGACTCGCGCAGAACTATCGCGAGGCCGTCGACGAGAGCGTCGACGTCGGTTGTCGACCGCCCGGTTTTCTCTGCCAGGCGTCGGCGGAACTGTTTATAATCCATTGTGTGTAGTATTCACTTTTATGATATCTGACATTCGTGTTGAGAAATCGGGAGAGCGCTGCTCGCACTTTGCCACACACTCGATCGGCATGTACGACGCTATGTGGACGCGGTCATGGCTCAGCGACGACGAGTTGATGAGGTCGACGGTCGCCATGAGTCGCTTGCGGCGCTCGACGTCGGCGTTGTCGGCGAAGAGCGACTGCTGTATGTGCCGGCTGTCGCAAAGGTCGGTTATCGTTATGCCTGCGCGCTTGTAGCAGTATCCCGGGCGGAAGATCGAGCGCATGGCCGATTCTGCGGCCTGCGCTATGGTCATGGTGTCGGCCGTGGGCTGGTCGAGCTGCCGGTATGCGCTGGCGAAGTAGCTGGGCAGGTCTTCGCGGTGCCGGTTGGTGTGGATGAATACCGTCAGCCCTGCCGCGGCTATATTCCGTGCTCTCATCCGTCGGGTTATTATCGTGGCGAATAGAGCGAAGGCTTCCGACATCTGCCTGCGGTCGCTTATCATCGAGCCGAAGGAGCGCGAGCAGCATATCTGCTTCTGCATCGGAGCGTCTTCGCCGTATCCTTCTATGGTGTCGATGTCTATGCAGGGTATTGCGTTCAGCTCCTTCCACGTGCGCACGCCTGTGATGTTGAGCATCTTCTCGACGTCTTCGGCAGGACGGTCGGCCAGGTGTATGGCGTGTGTTATGCCATAGTTGGCCAGCCTCTTGACGAGTTTGCGCCCGATGCCCCACACGTCGCCCGCCTCAGTCAGCTCGAGAGCGCGGCGCCGGCGGTACTCGTTGTCGATGATGCAGACGCAGCGGTAGGCGGGGTAGCGCTTGGCGAAGCGCGACGCTATCTTTGCGAGAGTCTTTGTCGGCGCGATGCCGAGCGAAGTCGGTATGCCGGTGGCGCGTCGTATCTTCCTGACCAGTTCGCGTCCGGCCGCCACGCAGTCGTCGCCTTGCCACCCGCCGAAGTCGATGAAGCACTCGTCGACGGAGTATACGTGTGCCGAGCCTGTTGTCTCGGACACTGTGGCCATGACGCGGCTTGACAAGTCGCCGTAGAGGCGGTGGTTGCCCGACAGCACGGCCACACCCTCCCTGTCGCAGATGTGCTTGACCTGAAAGAGCGGGTTGCCGCGCCGCAGGCCGAGAGCCTTGGCCTCGTTTGAGAGCGCCACGATGCAGCCGTCGTTGTTGCTCAGCACCACGACGGGTCGGTTGCGCAGGCGCGGGTTGAACACGCGCTCGCACGATACGAAGAAGTTGTTGCAGTCAAGCAGTCCGGTCATCGGCTCCCCCCTGTCAGCTATGGCCGCGTCGGCGCAGCCTCGGACGGCGGTTGTTCTTTATCGTGTGTGTGACCACGCCCCATACTTCGAAGCGGTGGTCGGGGGTGACGAGTATCGGGTCGAAGGTCTCGTTTGACGGTATGAGCCATACCGTGCCGGCCGACAGCTTGATTCTCTTGAGAGTGAATTCGCCGTCGAGACAGCAGACGGCAAGGTCGCCGTCGTCAGGCTCGAGCGAGCGGTCGATGACGAGGATGTCGCCTTCCTCTATGCCTTCGTCTATCATGGAGTCACCCGATACGCGGCCGTAGAAGGTCGACGCCGGGTGTCGGACAATCTCGCGGTTGAGGTCGATGTACTCGTTGATATAGTCCTGGGCGGGGGAGGGGAATCCGGCCTGTATGCCGCCGTCGGCATATGGCAGCTCTACCGACGAGGATGTGTCGGGGCGGAATAGTTCGAGAGTGACGAAGCGTTTCATAGTGAAGAGAGGTGACGGGGTCAGAAGATACTGTCGCTCACGCTGTAGCGGGGGCGGCGTTTCACTTCGACGAATATCTTGCCGATGTATTCGCCTATGATGCCGAGGGCGATGAGGATGAGGCTGCCGAGAAACCATACCGACAGCATCAGCGACGACCAGCCCGAGATGGCGGTGCCGCAGAAACGCGATACCAGAACCCATACCGACACTGCCACGTCGATTAGCAGCAGGGCGAGACCGACAAGGAATATCAGCCTCATAGGCCTGGCGGTGAATGACGTTATGCCGTCGATTGACGTTGCGATAAGCTTGGCGACGGAGTACTTTGTCTCGCCTGCCGCGCGTGCCGCACGGTCGTAGGTGACGATGGAGCTTCGCAGCCCTATGTTGGGCATTATGCCGCGCAGATACAGGTTGCTCTCGCCGTACTCCGACAGTATGTCGAGTGCCCGGCGGCCCATCAGTCTGAACTCGGAGTGGTCGTAGACTGTCTCGAGTCCGAGCGAGCGCTGCAGTCTGTAGAAGGCGCGTGCCGATGTGCGCTTGAACCATGTGTCGGTCTGTCGCGACGAGCGCACGCCGTAGACGATGTCGTCGCCGTCGCAATACCGCCGCACCATCTCTATGAGGGCGTCGGGCGAGTCCTGCAGGTCGGCGTCGATTGTTATCGCAGCGTCGCAGAGCGGCCGCACAGTCATCAGACCGGCGAGCATGGCGTTCTGCTGTCCGCGGTTGTGCGACAGCGATATGCCTTTGACGCGGTTGTCGGCCTCGTGGTGGCGTGCGATGATGGTCCATGTGGCATCGGAGCTGCCGTCGTCGACACATAGCAGGAAGCTGCGGCTGTCGGCGAGGCCGAGAGCGCAGAGCCTGTCGAGAATGCCGAGTATCACCGGCACGGATATGTCGAGCATGGCCTCCTCGTTGTAGCAGGGCATGACGATGGCCACAGCCGGACGTTTTTCGCGTCCGGCCGCGGCCGTGTCGTTGTGAGCCATGCGTTCTGTCATCGCAGTGATGAAGCCGATGTTATCAATAGTTGCGGGCGATAATCACGCGGCGCTTCGAGGGTTTGCCGGTGACCATACATACGCCGGGGGTGTCGTCGCCGTCGAGAGGTATGCAGCGGATTGTGGCCTTGGTGTCGGCTTTGATCTGCTCTTCGGTCTCGGTAGTGCCGTCCCAGTGGCAGAGGAAGAAACCGCCGTCCTCGATGCGTGCCTTGAAGTCGTCGTAGCTGTCGCAGACATATGTCTGAGCCTGACGCATCGCGAGAGCTTTCTGATAGATGTTGCTCTGGATTTCCTCGAGCAGGGTGTTGACGTAGTCGGCGATGCCTGCAAGGGGAGCCGAGTGCTTCTCGAGGGTGTCGCGGCGCATTACCTCGACGGTGCCGTTCTCGATGTCGCGGGCGCCGATGACGAGGCGTACGGGCACGCCCTTGAGCTCGTAGTCGGCGAACTTGAAGCCGGGACGCTTGTTGTCGGCGTCGTCGAATTTCACCGATATGCCGAGCTCGCGGAGACGCTCGATGACGGGGAGCACCTTGTCGGTGATGGCGGCGAGCTGCTCGGCGTTCTTATATATAGGTATGATGACTACCTGTATGGGGGCGAGATGGGGAGGAAGCACGAGGCCGTTGTCGTCGGAGTGGGTCATGATGAGGGCGCCCATCAGTCGTGTCGATACGCCCCATGAGTTTGCCCATACGTATTCGGGCTGGTTCTCTTTGTTGGCGAATGTCACGTCGAAGGCCTTGGCGAAGTTCTGGCCGAGGTTGTGCGATGTACCTGCCTGGAGAGCTTTGCCGTCCTGCATCATAGCCTCGATTGTGTATGTGTTGAGGGCGCCGGCGAAGCGTTCGTTGGCGGTCTTGACACCGATCTGCACGGGCATGGCCATGTACTTCTCGGCAAATTCGGCATACAGACGTATCATCTGCACGGTGCGAGCTTCCGACTCTTCGGCGGTAGCATGTGCGCAGTGGCCTTCCTGCCAGAGGAACTCCGATGTGCGGAGGAACATGCGTGTGCGCATCTCCCAGCGCATGACGTTTGCCCACTGGTTGCAGAGCACGGGGAGGTCGCGCCAGCTGTGAATCCAGTTCTTATATGTTCCCCAGATAATGGTTTCCGAAGTGGGGCGTATGATCAGTTCTTCTTCGAGCCTTGCTTCGGGGTCGACGATGACGCCGGTGCCGTTGGGGTCGTTCTTGAGGCGGTAATGTGTCACGACGGCGCATTCCTTAGCGAAGCCTTCGACGTGCTCGGCCTCTCGGCAGAGGAACGACTTGGGGATGAGCAGGGGGAAGTATGCGTTCTGCACGCCTGTCTCTTTGAACATGCGGTCGAGTGTCTGCTGCATTTTTTCCCAGATGGCGTAGCCGTAGGGCTTGATCACCATACATCCGCGTACGGCCGACTGCTCGGCAAGATCAGCCTTTACGACCAGCTCGTTGTACCATTGAGAATAATTCTCGGAGCGTTTGGTCAGATTTTTAAGTTCGGTTGCCATTATGAATTATGTTTGTTTTCTTGTTTAAATAGGTAGGGACGCACCCGATTGAGGGCGCGTCCTTTATATCATGCCACAGGCTCGTTGTGTGGTGTGTCTCAGAAGGGGAACTCGTCGTCGCCGGCGGGCATGGCGGGGGGAGGAGGAACGGCGCCGGGAGTTGCGGCGGGAGCAGCGGGAGCAGCGGGAGCCTGCTCGAGGTCGGCACGCCAGCAGCGGATGTCGGTGTACCACTTGCCGTTGTACTCACGCGACTCGATGTCGAAGTAGATGGTAGCCACGTCGCCCACCTTGAGGTTTACCTTGTCGGCATTGTCGCCGAAGCAGGTAAAGGCTATCTTGCGGGGGAACTGACCCTCGGTGTTCTCGAGCACATATTCTTTTTTCTTCCATGCGTTGCCGGCTTTAGATACGCCCGAAACTTCGGGGAGAGCCGCGATGATGGTTCCTTTTATTTCCATTTGGTGTGTTGTTTCTATTTTTGTACGGGCACAAAGTTAATGTTTTTTTTTGGTTGTGACAAATCATTCTTCAACAGCGGCTGAAGTCGGCCTGTGTGCCTGTTTCTTTTTATTAATGTATGCAAACGGAGACAATACTGTTACAA
>JAICZO010000434.1 GCA_029057255.1 Muribaculaceae bacterium
GCATGAGGCCGCAGTAGTAGTTCCGGCAAAAACCGCCTACGCCTGGGTGACACGCGACCGCGGCGGCCTCGACAAGGGGCTGGTATCATTCTCGCTCAACAAGCCCGGTGAGCTGAAGTCGCTCCACGCCCTGCCCGAACTCGCCTATGCCGGATGCTATGCCGACGGCAAGTACTACTTCGACCGCTACCGCACATACACCGAGAACGGCGAGAGCACATGGGCACACATCGCATTCTCGAGCGTCGACATCGCCACCGGTGCCATTACCGACATAAAGGACTGGAGCGACGAGTACTTCGTCATCAACGACATGACATATGACTATGCCAACAACATAATCTATGCCATGGGACGCAACATATACCAGGACGACTTCCTCAGCGGCTTCGCCTTCGAGTACAGCTCGCTGATGACCATCAACCCCGTCACGGGAGTGGTGACCGAGGCCAAGCAATTCATCGACTGGGGCTCGGGCACATATGCCAACAAGACCTACTACAACATCGCCTGCGACCTCAACGGCACCCTCTACTCCGTCGACCAGAACGGCATGCTCGTGACATTCGACCCCGCCAACGACTTCGCGGAGACTGTCATCGGCCGCACGGGCATGAATCCCGGCCGCACGACACAGTCGATGGAGTTCGACCACACCACAGGCACCCTCTACTGGGCGTGCGACAACGCCACCAAAGCAGCGGAGCTTGTCATCGTCGACACCACATCGGGACACGCATCGGTCGTGGGAGAGACAGGCAACGACAGCCATCTCATCGGCCTGCACATACCCTTTGCCGTGCCGTCGCAGGCAGCACCCGCGGCCGTATCGGCGCTGAAGGCCGTGCCTGACGCCGACGGAGGCAAGAGCATAACCCTGTCGTGGGTCAACCCGTCGAAAACCTACGGAGGACATACCCTCAACAGCATAGCTTCGGTCAAGATTCTCCGCAATAACGAAACCGTCAAGACCATCACCGACGCAACTGTCGGCACAGCCGAGACATGGACCGACAACGTAGCCGACGCGGCTCTCTACAGCTACACCGTCGTCGCCACAAACGTAGCGGGCGACGGACTGCCCTCGGGCGTGACACGCTGGGTGGGCAAGGACATCCCTATGGCGGTGACACAGCTCGGCGTGGCCCGCGACGGCGCCGGAGCACAGCTGCGATGGACCGAGCCTGAAGAGGGTATCCACGGCGGCGTCATCGACCGTGCCTCGCTCGGCTACAAGATTGTGCGTTTCCCCGACGGCGAGATTCTCGCCACCGACGCCCGCGGCACAAGCTTCGACGACAAGACCGTCCCCGGCATGGGACGCTACTACTACACCGTCGAGAGCCACACCGCCGAAGGTGTGGGCGAGGCTGCCACTTCGGTTGAGATAGCACTCGGCGACGGTGTCCGGGACTTCCCCTGGTCGACACTCTTCTCCGACCGCAGCGAATTCGACCTCTGGACTGTCGTCGACCGGAACGGCGGCTCTACATGGAGCTGGAAATCGCGCTCGGCAGGCGGATACGAGGCTCAGGCCATGTACCAGTATGACAACAACAATGTCGGCGACGACTATCTTGTGTCGCCCGACCTGCTCCTTCAGGCCGGCACAACATACAAGGTGCGCTTCGCATACGCTGGCTCTAACGAGCACCACACCGAGAAACTCGAGCTTACCTTCGGCCGAGGCAAGACCGCCGAAGCACAGAGCGCCATCCTCAAGAGACTCACAATGACCGACGGCACCTTCCGCTTCTGCGAGGCCGAGCTGCCCGCCATCGAGGAGACAGGCAACTACAACATTGCCTTCCACGCAATCTCCGACCCGGGCAACTTCAATATCTACGTTACCGACGTCACAGTATCTGTAGGCTCGGCAGGCGGCTCCACAATCATCCCCGACCAACCCGGCACCGAGGACTTCGAGGCGCCCTACAACCTCAAGGCCACCGTCGACGCGGCTGCCAACGAAGTGCTCCTGACATGGAACACCGAGGAGACCGGCGACGCCTACCACACCAACATCTACGAAGACTTCGAGAACATGCGCAGCTGGGAAATCAATCCCGCAGGCGACTACGGATGGAGCTATATCGACGGTGACGGCGGACGCCCCTACCTCGACGACTACGAAGTGATGCCCTACCCCACCGACGGCGAGCCCCTCGCGGCGATGGTCATGACTCCCAACGAGCTCCACAAATACATCTACGAGCCCAACCCCGCACACT
>JAICZO010000435.1 GCA_029057255.1 Muribaculaceae bacterium
GTTTGATAGTCATGCAGGCGCTTCCGCCGAGCTGCAGGTTGTTCTGTTTGGTTGTGGTTGTGCCGCGTATGTTTCCGTGTCCGCCGGAGCCGTCATAGTTGAAAGTTATCTCTATGCCGCCTGATGTGATTGTGAGCGGTTTGAACTGAGTGCCCGAGCCATAGCTTGTGTCGGGGTTGGTCGTCCACCATGTGCCTACGAGAATGTCCGGGAAGCCGGCAATATACTCGATGTCGCTGCCTTCAGCTGATTCGAAGACGGTGAAGTTGAAGTCGGCAGTCTTCTGTCCCTGACGTTTGACGGTAAGTGTGTATGTTGCCTCGCCCCAGTCGTAGACCGAATTGGCGTCGCAGCCTGCAATAATCTTTGCTGTGCCCACGCCGGTCAGAGTCACTTTTCCGTTCTGGTCTATTGTGGCTACATCCTCGTTGTCCGACGAATACTCGATGGTGGCGTCGGTGACTTTGGAGAGAGTAGGGTAGACGTTGTTCTCGCCCATATAGGCTGTGAACTCACGCTGCGACCATGCCAGCCCTGCCTCTTTCAGGCTTGTGGCCTCGTATGATACTTCGATACGGGTGACTACTGCCACCGAACCGTCGTTGGATATGACAATAGGGCCTGCGGTATTGCAGTAAGTCATGCGGCATATCTCGTCGATGTGCACACCCGAAGAGGCGTGGTTCCACCCGTCGCCGCCTGTAGGATCCTGTTCGCCGAGTTCGGCCTCCCCGGATTTGACGTAAAGGTTGCTGATTTTGTCAGTACCGCTGTAGAAGCTTATGTCGGTCATCTTGTAGCCTTCAGCCGTGGTGAACGACGCAGTGCTCTTGTTGTACAGAAGGAGACATGTCGTGCCGCCAAACACATTCTGGGCGAGGCGTCGGATCTGACCGTCAAGTTCAATCGTAACGGGAGCCTCTGAGATTTTTAACGGCTTGATTGATTCGTCGAGATAGCCGGAGGCATCTTTCGGAAGCGAATTCCAGTTGTAGGGGTTGTCGGTAGTGAAGTCGAATGTCACGGACTCGGCAAGAGCGGATCCGCACATCAGAGTTGCAGCAGCGGCAAAGAGTAGAGCTTTTTTCATATAGGTGATGTTAGTTTAAGGGTCTTCTGTATAAGAAAGTGCAAGGGGGACGCGAATACGTAATGTCCCCCTTGCATTTTTTTCAGCGGATGAGCACTTTTTCAACCTTTGAGCCTTGGCGGCGTATGTAGAGCCCCTTGCCGGGCTTGTCGGTGCGTATGCCCTGCAGACTGAAGTATACGGGCGTGGAGGCAGCTTCGATGTCGGCAGTGCCTGTCTGCTGCTTCACTTTTTCGTATACGGCGCAGATGCTCTCAATGTATGCGCCGCTGTCGGGGTCGGTGTTGAGCAGGCATGCCGCTCCGGCTTCTTTCGGAGTCCACGTCAGCAGTCGAGTTTCGGCGTCATAAGACAGCACTCCGTTGTCGTCGGTCTTCATGACATCGAGTTTGCAGCCTGACGAGGTCTTGCGGTTTCCCTGCAGGTCTACTTTCAGGAGCTGATAGTCGCAGGTCTTTGTGCTGACAGTAAGGCATGTGCCCTTGCCGAGCTGGAGATTGTTCTGCTTTGTGGTCGTGGTGCCGCGCACGTTGCCGTGTCCGCCCGGAGTACCGTCGTAAGAGAATGTTATCTCTGTATTGCCCGACGAGATTGTAAGAGGTCGGAATTCCGAGCCGGAGGGATATACCCCTTCATCGTCGGGATTGGTAGTCCACCACGAGCCGATTTTTATGTCGGGGAAGTCTATCATGGCTGTTTCGCCGAAGAGAGTGAAGTTGTAGAATGCCGAGTATTCTTGCGGCTCTACCACTTCGTCGTCTTTCAGGTAGTCTACTTCTATCTTGCTGATGACCTGTGTCCCCTTTGCGCCGACTATAAATCCTATAGCCTCCGACGGCTCGGCACACTGCCCGGTGCGGGTAGCCTGGCCGAGCATGGTGCCGGCATTGGTCGAGTGTTCGTACTCAACACCGGTGAGCACTTCTGCTCCGAGAGAGGCGCCGTCGGTTGCTGCGGTGAGCTGGGCGCACTTGCCTTTTCCGGTGAAGAATGTCACCGTTCTGATTTTATAGCCGTCAGAGACAGCAAAGTCGGCAGTTGTATTCTGATACAGGAGCAGACACGTGAGTCCGCCGAATGCTTTCTGCTCGAGCCTGCGGTATTTGCCACCGAGAGATAGGCTGACGACCTCCTCGTCGAGTTGATGAGTTTCGGTGATATAACCGTCGGCGTCTTTCCCGAAGGAGTCCCAGCCGTAGGGATTGTCCACAGTGAAGTCGAATGTAGCTACTTCTGCGTTCATGGCCGATGACGACAGTAACGCGGCGGCGACCATTGTCAGAGATTTTTTCATAAGGTATTATTTAAGGGTTACTTTTTTCACTTCAGAGCCTTGACGGAGGATATAGA
>JAICZO010000436.1 GCA_029057255.1 Muribaculaceae bacterium
GCCTGACGGTCATCCGTGCCTATAAAGTCGACTTTTTCTCCTTTACGTTCCGCTGCCTCTTCACGGCCGTCGCTCTGTCGGTTGTCATCGGTCTTGTGAGCTACAACCGCGACAATATGTTCCATCTCGGCGGCTCGCACGGCTATCATATGAACACTCTGCTGCTTGACTACTCGGGCGCCCTCGGCGCCTACAGCGTCATGGTGTTCCTGCTCGGGCTCCTCGTGGCCGTCTATCTGAAGCCGCTGAAGCGATTCTTCGGCCTGCTCGGCAGAGTCATGCGCCGCAAGCCCGTGCAGCTCGAAGTCGACTCGGAGAGCGCCGAAGCCACCGAAGCCGCGGTGTCGCCTCTCGACAGCTTCGACAATGCCGACAGCGACGAGGAAATAGTGGAAGCGGCCCATGAGGCATCGCTCGACCTGCCCGCCGATGAGGACCAAGAGGAGGCCGGCGAGGCCGAGCCTGACCCCGACCGGTCGGCATACATGCCCAGCCCCGCGCTCGATGCCTTCGAGGCTTCTGACGAGAGCGAGGCCGAGGACATCGAGCCGGAGTCCGCAATACGCACGGCAGCGATGACTATGCCTCAGGAGCAGGATGTCGTCGAGATGCCCGTGACTCCCGTCGAAGAGGTGGTCGAAGTCAAGAGCGACCCCTCTGACCCCGAGCTGATTATCGTCCAGAAGACGCCCGACGAAGTGTCGGCCAACGAAGAGCCTGCCGCTCTTATCCGCAATGGCGACCATATAGGCCTCGACCAGCGCTACGATGTGCGTGCCTCGCACCAGCACTATGTCTTCCCGTCGACCGACCTGCTTGTCGACCGTCAGGTGGAAGTCGAAGTGAACGAGGCCGAGCAGCAGGCAAACAAGAAGCTGATTGTCGACGCTCTGCTGAGCTATAATATTGAGATACAGCGCATCGAGGCAACGATAGGCCCGACGGTGACGCTCTACGAAATCGTGCCCGCCCAGGGTACGCGAATCGCTAAAATCAAGAGCCTCGAGGATGACATCGCCATGAGTCTCTCGGCTCTCGGCATCCGCATCATCGCCCCTATGCCGGGCAAAGGCACCGTCGGCATCGAAGTCCCCAACCGCAAGGCACAGGTGGTGCCGATGCGCAATGTGCTTGAGTCCAAGGTGTTCAAAAACACCAAGATGGCGCTGCCTATGGCACTGGGCGCCACCATCTCCAACGATATTTTCATGGCCGACCTCGCCAAGCTGCCTCACCTGCTTGTGGCAGGTGCTACCGGCCAGGGTAAGTCGGTGGGCCTCAACTGCATCATCACGTCGCTGCTGTACTCCAAGCACCCCGACGAGCTGAAGTTTGTCCTCGTCGACCCCAAGACCGTCGAGTTCTCGCTCTTCGAGACCATCTCGCGCCAGTACCTTGCCAAGCTGCCCGACGAGCCCAAGGCCGTCATCACCGACCCGCAGAAAGTCGTCGCCACACTCAACTCGCTCTGCGTCGAGATGGAGCACCGCTACGAGCTGCTCAGCGCCGCCCGCGTGCGCGTCATCGGCGACTATAACGAGAAGTTCATGCAGCGCCGTCTCAACCCCGAGGAAGGTCATCGCTTCATGCCCTATATCGTGGTCATCGTCGACGAGTATGCCGACCTTGTCATGGTTGCCGGCAAGGAAGTGGCCGTGCCTATCGCACGCATCACGCAGAAAGCGCGTGCCGTCGGCATACACATGATTCTCGCCACACAGCGACCCTCGACCGACGTCATCACGGGTATGATCAAGAACAACTTCACGGCCCGTATCGCCTTCAAGGTGACACAGGGCGTCGACAGTAAGACCATCCTCGACCGCCCCGGCGCCCAGCGTCTTATCGGCCGAGGCGACATGCTCACGATGATGAACGGCGTGGTCGAGCGCGTGCAGTGCGCCTTTGTCGATACTCCCGAGGTTGAGGCCATATGCGACCATATCGGCAGTCAGCAGGGCTTTGTGTCGTGCTACGAGCTGCCCGAGCCTCCTGTCGAAGGCGACAGCGACGGCGGCGGAAATGCCGACTACGGCGCCGTGACCGAGGAGTTCAAGCGCTGCGCCCTCTTCATCTCCTCGCAGACCCAGGCGTCAATCACAATGATGCAGCGTAAGTTCGAGATCGGCTTCAACAAGGCCGGGCGATTCATGGACCAGATGCAGCAGATGGGAATCGTAGGCCCTGCACGCGGCGCCAAGCCCCGCGATGTGCTTATGACTCCCGACGAAGTGCAGAGGCTTTTCGAGTAGCCGTGAACCCGCAGCGCAGTAAGACCGTTTTAAGAATATGACAAGATTCTATCGCATTATACTGATACTCGCGGTGCTGACGGCGCCCTTTGCCGCCTGTCACGCCGCCGACGGCGCCGAGGCCATGCTCGGTGCTCTGCGCGCCAAGATAGCCAAGGCTCCCGCTGTCGATGCTGTCTTCACCATCAAGGCAGGGTCGGAGCCGGTCCAAGGCTCCGTGTCGATGGCCGGGTCTGCCTTCACCATGACCACGCCGCAGCTGTCGGTATGGTTTGACGGCAAGACCCAGTGGACCATGATGACAGCCTCGCAGGAAGTGAACATCAGCGAGCCGGAGAAGTCGGAGCTGATGGTCACCAATCCCTTCGCCATCCTGACAGCACACCGCGACTTCTATACCGCCAGGCAGCTGTCGGACGTGGCGGCGAGCCGACGTGTGGAGCTGCGCCCCCGCGACAAAGGGCTCGGCATCGAGCGCTATGTCATACTCATTGACAAGAAAACAGGCTGGCCCGACGCGCTCGTCATCCACTTCGACGACGGCCGCAAGGTCGATGTCGTCATCGACCGCATCGGTGTCGCAAAGGCCAAGCCCGCCAAGACATTCGTCTACGATGCGGCCAAGTATCCCGCTATGGAGATTGTCGATTTAAGATAAGATATAACACTTAACACACACCGATATATGAGCGAACTCAGCACCAAATGCCTTATCATTGGCTCCGGTCCGGCCGGTTACACAGCCGGTATCTACACATCGAGAGCCAATCTCAGCCCTATCCTCATCGACGGCAGCCAGCCCGGAGGACAGCTCATCACCACAACCGACGTCGAGAACTTCCCCGGCTATCCCGAGGGTGTCTCCGGCCCCAAGATGATGGAGGACTTCCGTGCCCAGGCAGCGCGCTTCGGACTGCTCATGCTCTCCGGCGAAGTGACGGAAGTCGACTTCAGCAAGCGCCCCTTCACCGTCAAGGTCAACGGCGGCTCTCAGGTCATCACGGCCGACACTGTCATCATAGCCACCGGCGCCGCCGCGCGCTATCTCGGCCTGCCCGACGAGCAGAAATATCTCGGCATGGGTGTGTCGGCCTGTGCTACCTGCGACGGCTTCTTCTTCCGCAACCGTCCTGTCGCCGTTGTCGGCGGCGGTGACACGGCATGCGAGGAGGCCGAGTATCTGTCGCACCTGGCATCGAAGGTCTATATGATTGTGCGCAAGGACTATCTGCGTGCATCGAAGTATATGCAGGCCAAGGTGATGGACAACCCCAAGATTGAAGTGCTCTTCAACACCCAGACAGTGTCGCTCTTCGGCGAGGAGACGCTCGAGGGCGCACACCTTGTGTCGCACAAAGGCACCGAGAACGAGAGCGAATTCGACATCGCCGTCGAAGGCTTCTTCCTCGCTATCGGTCATTCGCCCAACACTGCCGTCTTCGGCGATGCCATAGAGCTTGACGAGCAGGGATATATCGTGACACGCGGCAAGTCCACCGCAACAAGTGTCGACGGTGTGTTCGCCGCCGGCGACGTCGCCGACCCTGTCTACCAGCAGGCTATATCCGCCGCCGGCTCAGGCTGTCGCGCAGCCCTTGATGCCGAGCGTTTCATCATGATGAACATGGGCGACTGATGGCGCGCGCCCGACAGCACCCCAAGACAAACGCCGTGCGGCTCCTCGAAGCCGCCGGCGTGACTTTCGGCACACAGGAGTACGCCGTCGACGAGAACAATCTCGACGCCGGTCATGTGGCACAGGAACTCGGCGAGGACATCCGACGTGTCTTCAAGACCCTCGTGCTGCGTGGCGAGCGCACGGGTCTCTTCGTGTGTGTGGTGCCCGGCGACTGCGAGGTCGACCTCAAGAAGGCGGCTGCTGTCGCCGGCGACAAGAAGGCCGAGATGATAGCCATGAAGGAACTGTTGCCGCTGACGGGATATATACGCGGCGGCTGCTCGCCTGTGGGCATGAAGAAACCTCTGCCGACATTCTTCCACCGTACGGCTCTCGATTTCAACACCATATATGTCAGCGCCGGTGTACGCGGCCTCCAGCTTGTCATCGCGCCCGCCGACCTTATAGCATTTGTCGGCGCTACTGTCGCCGATTTAGTGAAATGAACACTTTCGGAACCATATTCAGACTCACCGATTTCGGTGAGAGCCACGGCGAGGCCATAGGCGGTGTCGTCGACGGCATGCCTGCGGGCATAGAGATTGATTTCGATGCCGTCGACCGCATGATGGCGCGGCGCCGTCCCGGCAGCTCGCCCCTTGTCAGCGCCCGCCGCGAGGCCGACAAGGTGCGTTTTCTGAGCGGTATATTCGAAGGCCGCACCCTCGGCACGCCCATCGGTTT
>JAICZO010000437.1 GCA_029057255.1 Muribaculaceae bacterium
CTGCTCCACATCATGGGCATCAGCCAGCCCGCCGAGATGACAGGCTCCGACCTCATCGAAGGCTGAGCATAAGAGCCTGACCCCGTGCCCGACGCGCCCCGAAAAGCCGCCGGATCACCGGGACAGAAAAATATTGAATAAAAATACCGGAGATATTTGGTCTTCCGGTATTTTTTTCGTACTTTTGTGGGCTGATTTTCCGCAATAGGCTCAAGAAAGCAGGGAGCTGCAGCGCATGTTCCTTCGCCTCAGCGGGTTAACTTTTAATAGTTTTATTATAAAATGTACGTAATCGTAGAAATCCAGGGTCAGCAGTTCAAGGCAGAGAAAGACCGCTTTCTCTATGTACACTACCTGGGTGAAAATGTGAAAGAAGGCGAAACTGTAGAATTCGACCGCGTTCTCCTCGCCGACCTCGACGGCAACGTTAAAGTCGGTGCCCCCACTGTAGAAGGCGCTAAGGTTGTTTGCGAAGTTGCCGAATCGCTCGTTAAAGGCGACAAGGTGATTGTTTTCAAGAAAAAACGTCGCAAAGGCTACCGTCGTAAAAACGGCCACCGTCAGTACTTCACAAAGGTTGTCATCAAAGACATCCAGGCTTAATCAATCTGTCTCACTCCTAAAAAATCACAAGAACACACTATGGCACATAAAAAAGGCGTCGGTAGTTCTAAGAACGGCCGTGAGTCAGAAAGCAAACGACTCGGTGTAAAAATCTTCGGCGGTCAGTTCGCCAAAGCAGGTAACATCCTCAAGCGTCAGCGCGGTACTGTACACCACCCCGGCCTCAACGTAGGCATCGGCAAGGACCACACTCTTTACGCTCTCGTAAGTGGCACCGTACAGTTCACCGAAGGTCGCAACGGTCGCAGATTCATCAACGTTCTCCCCGTTG
The DNA here is from genome assembly GCA_029057255.1 of Muribaculaceae bacterium. GTDB lineage: Bacteria > Bacteroidota > Bacteroidia > Bacteroidales > Muribaculaceae > CAG-873. The sequence continues at coordinate 896 of JAICZO010000437.1, forward strand.
CCGAAGCTTAAGACTCGACTAAAACAACACACAGCAGCGTGCTATCGACAGCCCGAAAGGCTCCGTCGGCACGCTGTCGTTTTTTTTAATAATGTCATGAAAAAATTCTGCATCATCATCTCGGCTCTCGCCACAGCACTGTCGGCATTGGCATGGAGCCAGAAAGGCCATGACACGGTGGCCTACATCGCCGAGAAACATCTCACTCCCGCAACGGCCGACTCGGTAGCGGCGATACTTGACGGCAAGTCTCCCGTATACTGGGCAAACTGGCTCGACAACGCAAGCCATACGCCCGAATACAAATACACCAAGACCTGGCACTACAAAAACATCGAGAGCGGCGTCAGATACGAAGACGCAAAGCTCAACCCCGACGGCGACGTCGTGACAGCCACACGCGAGCAGATAGCCATCCTCGCCGACAGGGTCTCGACAAAGAGCCAGAAGGAGCTGGCACTGAAGATTCTGATTCATGTCGTGGGCGACATGCACCAGCCCATGCACATGGGACGCTTCTCCGACCTCGGCGGCAACAAGCGCAAGGTGCGATTCTTCGACCGCGACACCAACCTCCACTCGATATGGGACGGCTCGCTGATGAACTCGGGCCACGCCTGGTCATACACGGAGTGGCAGCAGCAGCTCGACCGCCTCTCGCCCGAGCAGGAAGCTGTCGAGACCGCCGGAAATGTCGATGACTGGGCGGCGCAGACCTACGCCATAGCCGAGCGCGTCTACAACTACTTCCCCGAAGGCTCCAAGGTGTCCTACAATCAGATTGCGGCATGGACGCCCACCATCGAGCAGCAGCTCCTGCGCGGCGGCCTGCGCCTGGCACGTATCCTCAACGCCATATACGACCCCGAGTCAGCCGACTCCCCGACCAATTTCTAAAGATATACAGCCAAGCGAACGGCGCCGGAAGTGCAGAGCACTGCACATCCGGCGCCGTCGTTATATCCTGTTATATCATTGTCTTACAATCCGTCCGAGCAACCTCTTGGCATCCCTTAGGAAGCGGAAGAAGCGAGGAAGCACGGGGATGTGTGCCACCCGGCAGCGACAGGCAAGCTTGTCAAGCATGAAGAAGCCCTGCAACCCGAGGATGCTGCCGTTGGCCTCAGGGTAGATGTCGACATACTTACGGCCGAAAAGCTCGGGTGACTTTATCGACAGCATGAGTTTGAGACGCCCCTTTATGGTGTTGAGTTGCACACGGCAGTCGTCCTTGAAGAAGTCCACGACCACGCCGATAGCATTGACTATCTGACTGACATACGCGTCGCTCCACAAGGCTGTATACGACCCGACATTGAGCTGGTTATAGCGGTAGAGAGGCTCCGGGACAAATGCGATTCTCCGTGCCCGCGACAGCAGACGGGGCACAAGCGAGACATCCTCGAAAAGGTTCATGCCCGGCACATACCACACATCGACAGCCTCGTACAGCCGGCGGCTTATGAGCTTATTCCAAAGGGCATTATGCAGTGCTCCGTCGATAACGTTCTGCACTACCGCCATCGGGTCGGCCGGCATATCGGGGGTCACGCTATTGCACCCGTGCGAATTGACAACATAGTATCCGCTGATTACGGCATCGGCCTTGTCAGCCACAGCCTTCGCGTACATGCGGCCATACATATCCCGGTCCGGCAGGTCGTCAGGGTCGCAATGAATTATATACTCCCCTCTCGACACTTCCGTGGCGTTGAGACGCGCCAGCGCTACGCCGCCGTTACGTTCCTGTCGGATTATCCTCACCTGCTTTGCCCGCTGCGGATAGCGCGCCATGACATCACGGAGGATGTCGATGCTGCGGTCGGGCGAGCAGTCGTCGACAAAAATAAACTCGATGCCGTCGGTCATGGTCTGCTCCATCAGACTGACCGCACACGCCTCCATATAAGTTTCGACCTTATATATCGGTACGATGACGCTGACCTTCACCGCAGGGTCGGCCTCGACTGCGAAACTATTTCTTTTTGCCTCCATAGGTACGTTTTTTAGGTGTTGGTTTCTTTGCTGCAACGCTGCGGCTCAGGCGCATGGCCACAAGACGGCGCATGGCCGGAGTGTTGAGCCGCGGATTTGCCTCGACGGCGCTGTTGAAGCGCTCGACAGCCTCCGACATGCGACCCGCAGCAAAAGCCGTGTCAGCCTCCTGCAGCAGAGTGTACGACCGGGCACGCTGCAGAGCCTCCTCCTGGTCGCGTATATTATTGAACGTCCGGCTGAAACGCAGCACTTCAGGGTTGACGAAGACATCGCGGGCATCGATGCCCGACAGCAGGCGGATGCCGTCGAGCGACGTGCAGCGGCTCAGCGCCACATACACCTGCCCTCCGGCAAAAGCGCCGCCACGGCCGAGGTCGATGACCACATTGTCGAATGTCAGGCCCTGGCTCTTGTGTATCGTAAGTGCCCATGCCGTCTTTATCGGGAACTGCATGAAAGTGCCCTTGACGCGTGTCGACACCGAGCGCGTGCGGGTCTCGTACTCATAGCTGACATTCTCCCAGATGACCGGCTCCACTTCGATGGTCTCTCCATCCT
>JAICZO010000438.1 GCA_029057255.1 Muribaculaceae bacterium
GTCGTATATTTGCGCAAAACCTTATCAGACCATGAAATACTCACTTTTTTGCAGGCATATGTTGGCGGCAGCCGGTATGTTCGTTTTTTTAGGCAGCGCCAGCGCCGCAGCGCAGAATCGTCTGTACTCCAATGAATTCCCTCTGTCGGCCGTGACGCTCGGCGAGGGGCCGTTCAAAAAGGCGCGGGACCTCAACATCGAGGTGCTGCTGAGCTATGACGTCGACCGCCTGCTCGCTCCTTATCTCAAGGAGGCCGGGCTGACACCCAAGGCCGAGAGCTTCGCCAACTGGGACGGTCTCGACGGCCATGTCGGCGGCCACTATCTGACGGCTCTTGCCATACACACTGCCGCTACGGGCGACCCGCGACTGAAGCAGAGGCTCGACTATATGCTCGACGAGCTGGAGCGCGCCATGAAGGCTTCGCCCGAGGGCATACTGTCGGGCGTGCCCGGCGGCTCGGCTCTGTGGGCTGACATCCGCGGCGGCGACGTCGAGGCTGTCAATAAGTACTGGGTGCCCTGGTACAACATCCACAAGATATACGCAGGCCTGCGCGACGCGTGGGTGTACACAGGCTCGGAGCGTGCCCGCGACATGTTTGTGGCGATGGCCGACTGGTGCGAGAGACTCATCGCGCCTCTGCCCGCCGACCGCATGGAGAAGATGCTCGACACCGAGTTCGGAGGCATGAACGAGGTGCTTGCCGACGCCTACGCCATCACCGGCGAGCGGCGCTATCTCGACGCCGCGTGCAAGTTCTCGCACCGCCGTCTGCTCGACAGCATGGCCGCCGGAGTCGACAACCTCGACAATATGCACGCCAATACGCAGGTGCCCAAGGCTGTCGGCTACCAGCGCGTGGCCGAGTTGGGCGGCGGCGACACCTACGACCGCGCGGCGCATTTCTTCTGGGACACCGTGACCGGAGAGCGCTCGCTTGCCTTCGGCGGCAACAGCCGTCGCGAGCACTTCCCCTCGGCCGACGACTGCAAGAGCTACATCGAGGAGCGCGAGGGCCCCGAGACTTGCAACACCAACAACATGCTCAAGCTCACCGAGGGACTCTTCCGCATGAAGCCCGATGCGCGCTACGCCGACTTCTACGAGAGGGCGCTCTTCAACCACATACTGTCGTCGCAGCACCCCGGTCACGGCGGCTACGTCTACTTCACGCCAGCCCGCCCCGCGCACTACCGCGTCTACTCGAGTCCCAACAGCGCCATGTGGTGCTGTGTCGGCACAGGCATGGAGAACCACGGCAAGTACGGACAGTTTATCTACACCCGCGGCGGCGACAGCGAGCTATATGTCAATCTCTTCATACCGTCGGCTCTCGACTGGCAGGAGAAGGGCGTGAGGGTAGAGCAGAGCACCGACTTCCCCGCCGAGGGGCGCACGGCCTTGGTAATGAAGATGAAGAAGCCGACACGCTTCACCCTCAGGGTGCGCCGCCCCGGCTGGGCTACAGGAGAGTTCGCGTACAGCATCAACGGCAAGCGCATTGCGGCTGACAGCGATCCGTCGTCGCACTACGTGACTATCGACCGCAAGTGGCGCGACGGCGACCGTCTCGAGCTTGTCATGGACATGCCAGTGCGTGTCGAGGAGCTGATTCACAACCCGCAGTACGTGGCTGTCATGCGCGGCCCGATACCTGTCTCTTATACACCTC
>JAICZO010000439.1 GCA_029057255.1 Muribaculaceae bacterium
GGGCGAGAGAGTCCAGGGGCGACCCCAGCCGAGCTCGCCGTCAAAGCCGTCGGTGTAGAGGTAGTTGCCGGCAAAGACATTGCCTGCCGCGAACTTGCCGATACTCATCATGCCGACAAACTGCGACCTGAGCATTGCAGAGTATTCGCCGGAGTGCTTGTAGGCGGTAGACTTGTCGGTGATGTTCTTGTTCATGGTAGCGGAGCCGTGGTTGCCCGAGTCCCAGAAGTCTTTGACGTCCGCGCCGGGTATGACGGCTTTGCCTGACATGCTCCATATCTCGAAGCTGCTGTTGGGGAGCTGTGCGCTTATGGTCTCGAATGTCATGACTGCCGTGTAGAAGTCGTCGGATGCGGCGCTGTACTCGTAGGTGCTGCCGTCTGTCAGGCCGGAGATGGTGGCTGTGAACTCCTGACCCTTGGCAAATGCGCGGCTTGCCACGGTGCCTTCGACGTACTGCCACTCGGTCTCGCCTTGGCGGCGGTAGCGGAAGCCTACGCTCTCGACGTTGTCCTTTGCGACAGTGCCGCGGAGTGTGGCGCTGAAGTATGATACTTCACTGTCGACGACGGGCAATGCTACCACGGGGGCGTCGCTGATGGTGATGAGGAGTGTGGCCTCTGTCGTGCGGTTCTCGGTGTCGGTGGCGGCGATGACGAAGCGGTGCTCGCCGTCAGGCAGGCTGTTGGTGAGAGCTGCCATGAAGTCGAGGCGGAGCAGAGTCTCGCTGTCGGGGTTCTTGGCCTCGCTTACGAGCCCGAAGCCTTTAGCCCTGAGGGCGTCGGCCGTCTCGCTGCTCATGTCGAGGAGGCTGCATGTGTTGCCTTCAGCGCCGGGGACGTCAGCAAAAAGCTCGTTGCTTACAGTCAGTGCCTTGAGCTGCAGCGCGCTGGCTACATAGACGAAGCGGTCGCCTATCGAGCCTGTCTCGCCGGTGATGGCGTTGGCGATGTTGAACTCGAGACCGGATATGACAGGCGGAGTGGTCAGAGTGATGTCCTGTGTCACTTCAATCTCGGTGCGGTCGATCTTGATGGTGAACAACGCGCCACCCTTGTCGTTGCTCTCGGGCGTGGAGTAGGTCACGTTGAGGATGTAGTGGGTTGCGGGTGCCGCGTCGGCGATGACGTCGGCGATGACCAGGTCCTTGCCGTCGGCAAGCTTGCCTTTCAGCTCGTATGCGAGGTCTTTGTCGGCCGAGGGCATCATGAAGTAGCCCATGCGGGTCTCGTTCTGAGAGAAGACGAGGGAGCCGCCTTTGTGGCCGACAGTGAGGGTTATGTCGGTGAGAACTTCCTCTATGCCCTCGGCAAAGTTGGCGGTCACACCTACGTTGCCGATTTTGCATTTGAGGTTTACGCTCTCGGTCTGTCCTTTCCTGACGTCGAACTCCTGACGGCCTTTGAACCAGCGGTCGTTCCACGACGCTGCCACAGAGTCGCCCGTCCATGCTTCGGCCACATAGTGACCGGCCACGAGGTCGATCTGAGCGGGTACGTTGTCGATGCCCTTGTACTCACGCACCAGACCCTTGCTGCCCGATATCCACACGAGGCAGTTCTCGGCGAGCGCCTGATCGGTGGCGCGGGACACCACTTCCATGTCGGTGCTGACGGTGGTACTGAGCGCTACGCTTCCGGTGCCTTCAGTGCCGAAGTTCTCTTCGGAGCATGCTGCCGTCAGCGCCATTAAGCCTGCGGCGGCGATGTATAGTCTGAATCTTTTCATTGTGGCTCAGTGTTTTAAGATTTGAACTTGAGGTCAAGAGCCGACTTATTGCCCTTGGCATCTGTCACTTCGAGCTTGAAGTTGTAGTCGCCCGAATAGATAAGTAGCATGGGCACGAATTTGGTGATGTTGAAGTCGACAAAGTTCTTGCCTACTATATTGGCTTCGCCGTTGGGGAGTTCGAGATTGTCAAGATTTTCCTTGCAGGCACCTGCTCTCGGAGATGCGAGGTCGAAAGGATCTACGAAATCAAGTTCGCTGAGTATAGTCATGAACTCTTTCGGGCCGGTGATTGTCACAAAGAGATTTGCGATACCCTCGGCGCAGTTGATGTTGACGATGGCGTCGCCGAAGTCTTCCGACGCGATGTTGACGGCGTCGAGTTTGAGATTGGTCGAAGTATCCGAGGGATTGAATTGTGCAGCTTCGGTGGGCTCTACGGGGCCGGGACCGGGGTCGGGCTCCTGACCTCCTTCAGTGCCGGGGCGCTGTGTCGAGGGGTTCTTGATGACGTCTTCGTCGACGGTGGTGTTCTCGTCGATTTCCTCGACTTCAACCGAAGCGTCGATGTTGATGCCTCCCGAGGGGTCGATGGTGCCGCCGTGGTCAGGTATGGGGGCGCTGTTGAGGCGGTATGTTATAATCTGATGCTGTCCGGCGGCGATGTTGACGTGCGGAGTCTCGTGCTCGGTCATCACGCCCGATACGGTGCCCTTGAAGTGAGCCACGAGAGTGCATGCGCCCTCGGGCACCTCGAAGTAACCCTTGCGAGTCTCTTCGGGGGTGTATGTGAGCGTACCGTTTTCGGCGCCTTCGCTGTCGACAGTGACATCGACAGTCACGTCTTTGCCGAGATACTTGGCGATGCTCTCGTCGAAGCGCACAGAGACGGCCATAGATGCGAGTTTTGCCACGATGGGCTTCACGCGAGTGATTTTGCCGCCGGTGATTGTGAAGTTCTCGCTGACGCCTTTGTAGTAGGGTCGCTCCCACTCGGTCTTGGCGAGGGTGTGCGACTCGACGTCGATGCGGTAGTCACCGGCACGGAGGTTTACGATGGGCGGACGCTCAGAGTAGGTGTACGAGTCGACGGTAGCGCCTGTGCTGGCGTCGACCACGCTGATGATGTATGATGCAAGCTCGTCGGCCGAGGCGTCGTCGCCTTCGGCACGGCTTGATGACTTCTGTACTTCGGTAATCTGCTTGTCAAGCGACAGCTCGATCGAGGCAAGATCCACCTGACCGTCCTGCTCCGTGGGCGGAGTCCATGTGTCGGCGCACGATGCCGATACTGCAAGGATAGCGGCCGCTGTCGCGATGTTCAGTATGTTGGTTTTCATTTTGGTCGATAGGTTTAGTAGATGAGTTCGATGTCGTCGATGTAGAGCTGAGAGCCGACATGCTCGGCGCTGCTCGAAACAGAGCCGAGGTTAAGGTCGTTTTTGCCCAAGGAAACGTCGGCAGCTGTCGAGCGGAAAATCACTTTGATAGTCTTAGCCTTTGCAGCGCCGCGGGTGTATGTCAGCGGGAGCTGTTTCTGAACGTAAGAGCCTTGTGCGGCAATCTCGAAGCTTGCCGAGCTGAGGACATTGCCGGCGGCGTCGAGCACCGATACTTCGGCAGTGCCTTTGTGACCCTTGACTTCGTTGAACTTATACCAGAAGGAGAGTGCCGAGGGGCGCGAGGCGAAGTCTATGCCATAGTTGGGCGTTGCTTCGTAAACAGGGTTGATACCGTCCCAGTTGCCGAGTGCGAGTTCGCCTCGTGTTGCATATTTAACTTTGCTCAAACCACTTGCTGCTGAATTTCCGGAGCCCCATCCGACAGAGCGTATCAAGGCTGCTTTACCGCTGCCGGAGCGGGTGTCGGTTGTCTCCTTAGTTCCGGATGTCGAAACATAAGAGAAGTTGCCTCCGCTGCTGACCTGCGACATAGATACGGGGTTCATCGTCGCCCAAATATTACCGCCCACATACCAGTGTACGCAGTTGCTCTTGGGCTTTTCGAATGTCCACTCCTCCAAGCCGGAGTTGGCGAGCTGTGTCGCTGCTTCGGCGTTGATGGTTACAGTCTTCGATACTTTTCGGTATTCAACCTTGAGCTCGTTGGCGGTGCCTGGGTTGAGGCCCTTGATGAGAGCGGAGTTGCCGTCCCACTCGGGAGTTACGGCTGCGGAGTTGAGAGTGAATACGAGTTTATCGTTGGCGGGAGCCTTCACACCTTCGACGCTCTCGATGCTGACGTATGCGTAGCGGGCGAAGACATCGTTCTCGTTGACAGTGACGTTGAAGTCGACAGGAGCCTGGCGGGCGACATACTCGCTGCTGACCACAGTGCCGCACTTTGCGCGTACTCTGAGGTCGTCGTCGAAGTCGGCGGGAGTGTCAATAGTGACGATATAGGATGCCGCGGCACGGCTTGTGCTCTCATTGACAGAGAGTACGGTGGCGGGCTTCCATGTGCTGTTGTCGAAGTATTCGAAGCTGACGTTGCGAGCTACGTCGGGACCGTTGAAGCTGAGCTTCAGCGAGAGAGGAGTGCCCGGCTCGAAAGTGTCGCCGTTGTCGTTTAGTTCAAGGGTGACGTCCTCGACGGCCATGCGGAGGGTCAACGGCTCGCAGGGACGCATCTGAGCGTCGGTCGCCGTGATGGTGAACGACGCCTCGTTGGTGTCGCCGGCGATGGTGGTGAGCGAGCGGGCAACGCCTGCGAAGTCAATGACAGCCATTTTGCCGGCTTCGGGCCACAGGCCTATTGTCTCGAGGCCGAGTGCCATGAGGCGTGCCTGGGTAGCGGCGTCGGCTTCGACAAGGTCGATTTCGGCGGGCCATCCCTGGGCGAGCAGCGATGCCGACTCGGTCTTGAGAGTGGCGCTGCCGATGCCGGCCTGTGCCACGATGTTCATCGACAGCGGCGTGCTGTAGGCGATGCCCGACAGTACGCTGACCGGAGCTGCGGGGTCGAAGCCGTCGGGGTGCATCTCGGGG
>JAICZO010000044.1 GCA_029057255.1 Muribaculaceae bacterium
ATACAATAACGGCTATGAAAAAGATAATCTACACAGCCATTTTGGGCGCCTGCGTCATCGCAGCGACAGCATGTGCCGACCTTGGCTTCGGCGTCGACGTCGATTCCGGCCCGGACTTCAACCCCTACTGGTATGGCAACGGCTATCTCGGCAATACTTACTGGGATACGCCGGTGTGGAATTACGGCCCCATCTATCACCCTCTGCCGCCACGGCCGCCATTTATCAACACTAATCCGGGCCCGGTGCTGCCGCCGCCTCAACGGCCTCAGCGCCCGCCGCAGGTCAACCCGGGCGTAAACGGTGTGCCGACAACCGTCGGCGGCATACAGCGGCCGGGCAACGGCGGCCTCCCGAATCCGTCCAATGTGCCCACGGGCAAACCTATACGAAACTGAAAAAGAGCCGGAGACAGCGTGTCTCCGACCCTTTTTCGTATCTTAACGGTAGGATTCACTCCCACTCGATAGTTGCCGGCGGCTTCGACGAGATGTCATAGCATACGCGGTTGACGCCGCGCACCTTGTTGATAATCTCATTGGATACCTTGGCGAGGAATTCATAAGGCAGGTGTGCCCAGTCGGCGGTCATGGCGTCGGTCGATGTGACGGCACGGAGTGCGATGGCGCGCTCGTAGGTGCGCTCGTCGCCCATCACGCCCACACTCTGCACGGGCAGGAGTATGGCGCCGGCCTGCCACACTTCGTTGTAGAGACCGCTCTCGCGCAGGCCGCGGATGAAGATATGGTCAGCTTCCTGGAGGATGCCCACTTTCTCGCGGGTGACTTCGCCGAGGATACGCACGGCAAGGCCGGGACCGGGGAAGGGATGACGGCTGATGAGATGCTCGGGCATGCCGAGGGCACGGCCGACGGCGCGCACTTCGTCCTTGAAGAGCAGGCGGAGAGGCTCGCACAGGCGCAGGTTCATGCGCTCGGGCAGGCCGCCCACATTATGGTGGCTCTTGATGACCATGCCGGTAATCGAGAGCGACTCTATGCAGTCGGGATAGATGGTACCCTGTGCCAGCCAGCGGGCGTCGGTAATCTTCGATGCCTCGCGGTCGAATACTTCGATGAAGTCGGCGCCGATAATCTTGCGCTTGCGCTCGGGCTCGGTGACGCCGGCGAGGTCGGCGAAGAATTTGTCGGAAGCGTCGACGCCGCGCACGTTGAGGCCGAGGCACTCATAGTCGCGGAGCACTTCGGCGAACTCGTTCTTGCGGAGCATGCCGTGGTCGACGAAGATACATGTGAGGTTCGAGCCGATGGCGCGGTTAAGCAGCACGGCGGCTACCGACGAGTCAACACCGCCGCTGAGACCGAGGATGACGCGGTCGTCGCCAAGCTGTGCCTTAAGCTCGGCCACGGTGCTCTCGATAAACGACTCGGCGCTCCACGAGCGCGATGCGCCGCAGATGCCTACGGCGAAGTTCTCGAGCAGCTTCATGCCGCAGGTGCTGTGGAACACTTCGGGGTGGAACTGTACGCCCCACTTGCGGTCACGGCCGTGGAAGGCGGCGAACTTCACTTCAGGCGTCGAGGCCATACATGTGAAGCCCTCGGGGAGGCTGGTGATGGTGTCGCCGTGGCTCATCCACACCTGTGCGCCTTCTTCGATACCGTCGAAGAGAGGGCAGCTGTGGTCGATAAAGCAGAGGTTGGCACGGCCATACTCGCGCGAAGGAGCAGGCTCGACG
>JAICZO010000440.1 GCA_029057255.1 Muribaculaceae bacterium
GTGTGAGACCGCGTGTGGTGATGGCGGGAGTGCCGAGACGTATGCCCGAAGTCTGGAAGGGCGAACGGCTGTCGAAGGGCACCATGTTCTTGTTGGCGGTGATGTCGGCTTCAACGAGTACGCGCTCAGCCACCTTGCCTGTGAGCTCGGGGAACTTGGAGCGGAGGTCGACGAGGATGCAGTGGTTGTCGGTGCCTCCCGACACGATGTTGTATCCCATGTCGGCGAGGGCGCGTGCGAGAGCAGTAGCGTTGTCGCGCACCTGTGTCTGGTATGCCTTGAACTCGGGCTGGAGTGCTTCGTGGAAGGCTACAGCCTTGCCTGCGATAACGTGCTCGAGGGGGCCGCCCTGTACGCCGGGGAATACAGCCGAGTCAAGCAGCTGCGACATCATGCGGGGCTCGCCTTTGGGGCTCTTCTTTCCCCAGGGGTTGACGAAGTCCTTGCCCATGAGGATGATACCGCCGCGCGGACCGCGGAGGGTCTTGTGTGTTGTCGATGTGACGATGTGTGCGTAGGGCAGGGGATTCTCGAGGAGACCGGCAGCAATGAGGCCTGCGGGGTGTGCCATGTCGACCATGAAGATGGCGCCGATTTCGTCGGCCACGCGGCGCATGCGTGCATAGTCCCACTCGCGGGAGTAGGCGCTGGCACCGCCGATAATCAGTTTGGGACGCTCGCGGAGACATGTCTCTTCGAAGGCGTCGTAGTCCACGCGTCCGGTCTCGGCGTCGACGTTATACTCGAGGGCCTGGAATACGAGGCCCGAGAAGTTGACTGGGCTGCCGTGGCTGAGGTGACCGCCGTGGCTGAGGTTGAGACCAATGAACTTGTCGCCGGGCTGGAGGCATGCCATGAACACGGCCATGTTGGCCTGTGCGCCCGAGTGGGGCTGTACGTTGGCGTACTCGGCTCCGAAGAGGCGTTTTACGCGCTCGATGGCGAGTTCTTCCACCTGGTCGACGACCTGGCAGCCGCCATAGTAGCGTCGTCCGGGATATCCTTCAGCATACTTGTTGGTGAGGCACGAGCCCATAGCACGCATCACGTCGTCGCTGACGTAGTTTTCGGATGCGATGAGTTCGATTCCGTCTTTCTGGCGCCTGTGTTCGGCTGCGATGAGATCGAAAATTGCGGTGTCGGTCTGCATAATGTATATTTTTAATAGTGGTTTATTTCTTGTTCTTTTTTACTGAAAATCCGAATGTACCGAGGAGGTCGCCCTGGGTGTAGTAGCCGCCGTGACTGTAGCTCATAAGGCCTGCGCGCTCCATCTCGAACTTGCCTGTGTCGGGGT
>JAICZO010000441.1 GCA_029057255.1 Muribaculaceae bacterium
AGATGTGTATAACCGACAGTTCCAGGACAACCTCCTCGAGCCGCCGATCTACACCCGCCCCGCAAACTATAACGGCTGGGAAGTACCGCCGATACTTCTGTCGGGACATCAGGCCAAAATCGACGAGTGGCGCCACGAAATGGCTCTCGAGCGCACACGACGCCTCCGACCCGACCTGCTCGACTGAGATACGCGTGAAAGGCCGGCTCGTCCGTGGAACGACAAAAACACATAATCACTTAACGCCCAAAAACACTACACCGACAAAAAGACGTCCGAAGGACGTCGATTATTAGCTGTAGCGGGCGAACACAAATAGAAAAAACTCCGGTAATCGTTCAACAAGATTGCCGGAGCTTCTTTTGTAGTCTTACCAGGATTCGAACCTGGACAGACAGAACCAAAATCTGTAGTGCTACCATTACACCATAAGACTATCAGTCAGAGAGCGCACGAGAGCGCTTCCGCGATGCAAAGTTACGCAAGATTTTTTTTTCAGGCAAATTTTTGGTTCAATTTATCGCAAAGTCGTTTTTTATCATTATTTTTGTGTTTTAATCACCAGCCTCTCTTACCCCGTATATGAAATTCGCAGAGAAAAGTTACAGTATATTCGAGCGTTCGGTAGCAGACTACCACATCGACGACGACGTCGACGCTGCCACAAGACAGCCCTTCGACGCAGCATCTATCGAAGGCGTGCTTTACGCCAAAAACCGCATTGACGCAGTGCAGTGGCATCTCGAGGACATCATACGCGACCCCGAGATTGACCCCGTGGAGGCTCTCGCCCTGAAGCGTCGCATCGACGCCTCAAACCAGGACCGTACCGACATGGTCGAGGAGCTGGACACATACTTCCGCAATCTCTACGCCGATGTCAAGCCTCTCGATGGCGCAACCATCAACACCGAGAGTCCCGCCTGGGCACTTGACCGCCTGTCGATTCTCGCGCTGAAGATATATCACATGGCCGCCGAGGTGAACCGCACCGACGCAAGCCCCGAGCACAAAGCCCGCTGCGCCGCCAAGCTCGCCGTGCTCGAAGAGCAGCGAGCCGACCTCATCGCTGCCATCGACACGCTCCTCGACGACATCGCTGCCGGCAGGAAGTATATGAAGGTGTACCGTCAGATGAAGATGTACAATGACGCCGACACCAACCCCGTGCTCTATGGCGCTAAATAATGACCACGACGGCACTACGATACACACCGCCCTGCTGACTCGATTCTCGGCCCTGGGCGACGTGGCCATGACCATACCCGTGGTGTACAGCGCATGCCGCTGTCATACGACGGTGCGCTTCGTCATGGTGACACGCCCGGCGATGACCTCGATGTTTGTCAACCCGCCCGAGAATCTGATTGTTGTCGCCGCCGACGTCAAGAAGGACTATGACGGCGTGGCCGGCATACGGCGCCTTGCGTCGGAGCTGCACGACAGATACAGCCCCGACATACTCATCGACCTGCACAATGTGCTGCGCACCAAGCTGCTGGCCGCATTCCTGAGACTCAAAGGCGTGCCCTCGGTGAGCATCTTCAAGCCAAGGGCCAAGCGCAGGGCGCTCACACGGCAGCACAACAAGGTCATGCTGCCGCTGGTGTCGCAGCGCGCCCGATACCGCGAAGCCTTCTTCAAGGCCGGGCTGCCCGTGAGCGACTGTTTCCACGGTCTGTACGGCGGCCGCGACAAGGCTCCCGACAGGCTGTATGCCGCTATCACCGCACCCAAGCCCGCCGGCGAGACATGGATAGGCATAGCACCCTTTGCTGCACATGCCGGCAAGGTATATCCGCCCGAGCTGATGGAGCAGGTCGTGGCACGGCTGCAGGCCGACGCCGACAGCGGCAAGGCGCTGCGCGTGTTCCTCTTCGGAGGCGGCGACACCGAGCGCGACATCCTCGAAGGATGGGCGGCCAAATATGCCGTGGCCACATCGCTGGCCGGAAAGAGATACGGATTCGCCGCCGAGCTGGCGCTGCTGAACCACATCGACGTCATGGCATCGATGGACTCCGCCAACATGCACCTGGCTGCCAACGCCGGCACCCCGACAGTAAGCATATGGGGAGCGACACACCCCTACTGCGGCTTCAAGGGATGGCGGCAGAGCGACGACGACACCGTGCAGCTGCCCATGTCGTGCCGCCCCTGCTCGGTATTCGGCGACAAGCCCTGCTACCGCGGCGACTATATGTGCCTCTCGGGCATACGCCCCGAATTAGTGTATAACAAACTGACTGAAAAGCTCCGATAATGGATTCTGAAGATTTTGATATACGCCGTCAGGCCGTGTCGGCCTCAGATGCCGAAATCGAGAAGGCGCTCCGCCCGGGGTGCTTCGAGTCGTTCAACGGCCAGGAGAAAATCATCGAGAACCTGCGCGTGTTCGTGCAGGCCGCCAAGATGCGCTCCGAAGCCCTCGACCATATACTCCTCTTCGGCCCTCCCGGACTCGGCAAGACCACTCTTTCAGGAATTATAGCCAACGAGCTTGGCGTCGGCATAAAGATTACATCCGGCCCCGTGCTCGACAAGCCCGGCGACCTCGCCGGCATACTAACCTCGCTCGAGGAGAACGACGTGCTCTTCATCGACGAGATACACCGCCTCAGCCCCGTGGTCGAGGAGTATCTGTACTCGGCGATGGAGGACTACCGCATCGACATCATGATCGACAAGGGCCCGGGCGCACGCTCGGTGCAGCTGTCGCTCAGCCCCTTCACCCTGGTGGGCGCCACCACGCGAAGCGGCCTGCTGACATCGCCCCTGCGCGCACGCTTCGGCATAAGCTGCCACCTCGAGTACTACGACCACGCAGTGCTCCAGCGCATCATCCTGCGCTCGGCGGCGCTGCTGAGAGTGCCCTGCACATCGGAGGCGGCAACCGAGATTGCCATGCGCAGCCGCGGCACGCCGCGTATTGCCAACGCCCTGCTGCGACGCGTGCGCGACTTCGCCCAGGTCAAAGGCTCGGGAAACATCGACATCGAAATAGCACGATATGCCCTCGAGGCCCTGAACATCGACCGCTACGGTCTCGACGAGATAGACAACAAGATACTCGGCACGATAATACGCAAGTTCAAGGGAGGCCCCGTCGGACTGACAACCATAGCGACAGCTCTCGGCGAGGACCCCGGCACCATCGAGGAAGTATACGAGCCGTACCTCATAAAGGAAGGCTTCATAAAGCGCACGCCGCGCGGCCGCGAAGTCACACCTCTCGCATACGAGCATCTCGGCGAGGACCGCAGCGAGGACTTCGGCCTCTTCGGCTGACCGACATAATCCAACGAAAGAACTGTAAACAACACTCACTCCGCAATTGTCCCGTCACGAAAAATCTCCCGAGCTTAAGGAGAAAATCGCCATTCTCCCCGACACGCCGGGCGTCTACATGTACTTCGACGCTGCCGGCACCGTAATCTATGTCGGCAAGGCCAAGAACCTCAAGCGCAGGGTGTCGTCATACTTCAACCGCACACACGACGTGCTGCGCACCAACCTGCTGGTGCGCAACATCGCCGACATGAAGTATATAGTCGTACCCACCGAGCAGGACGCCCTCAACCTCGAGAACTCGATGATAAAGGAGTACAAGCCCCGCTACAACGTGCTCCTCAAGGACGACAAGTCATACCCGTGGATTGTCGTCACCAACGAGATGTACCCGCGCGTATTCATGACACGCCAGCACATAAAGGACGGCTCGAAGTACTACGGCCCGTACACCAACACCGCCGTGGCCCGCACCGTGCTCAACCTCATCAGCGACCTGTACCCCGTGCGCACATGCCGCATACCCATCACCCCCGACTATCTGCGCAAAGGCAAGGGAAGGCTGTGCCTGCAGTACCACATCCGCAAGTGCCGCGGTTGCTGCACCGGCGAAATCGACGCAAAGACTTACAACGGATACATCGACCGCATCCGGCAGATACTGCGCGGCGAGACCCAGGAGCTGATGACATATCTCCGCGACGAGATGGAGCAGCTCGCGTCTGAGCTGCGCTTCGAGGAGGCGCAGGAGCTAAAGGAGTCGTACCGCCTGCTGGAGAACTACCGCAGCAAGAGCGTCATCGTCAGCCAGACCATAGGCGACGTCGACGTCTTCGGCTTCGACGACGACGGCAGCAACGACGTCTACGTCAACTACATGCACGTAAGGCGCGGCGCGGTAGTCCGCAGCGTCACTCTCCGCTACAAGCGCTCGCTCGAGGAGTCGAGGGCGCAGATTCTCGGCTATGCGATGGAGGAAGTGCGGCAGAGCCTCGGCGTGGAGTACGACGAGATAATAGTGGCCGAGGCGCCCGAAGTGGAGATGGCGGGCGTATCGTTCACCATACCCCGCCGCGGCGACAAGGCCAAGCTGCTCGAAGTGTCGGAGAAAAACGCCCGGCAGTACCGCATCGACGACCTTAAGCATCTCGAGCGCCACAACCCCGAGGAGCGCACATCCAAGCTGCTCGAGCGCATCAAGGCCGACTTCCACCTGAGCGAGCTGCCCCACCACATAGAGTGCTTCGACAACTCCAACATACAGGGCACCAACCCCGTGGCATCGTGCGTCGTCTTCCGCGACGGCAAGCCCGCCAAGCGCGACTACCGCCACTTCAACATCCGCACCGTCGAGGGGCCCGACGACTTCGCCTCGATGAAGGAAGTGCTCCCCCGCCGCTCTACCCGACTCATGCAGGAAGGGCA
>JAICZO010000442.1 GCA_029057255.1 Muribaculaceae bacterium
CGATGACGTCGGCCAGGCATGATACCTAATATACGGGGAGAACCCAGAAAGCGAAGAATACGAGTTCGTTGAGGAACTTGTTGCCGATGTGCTGGTTCCAGCCCAGGAGGCGGTTTGTCAGCGAGAAGCTGCCGATGCACGAGGGAGTTGTGACTGTTGTGAACAGCAGGAGGGCCGCTACGGCGGCGGTGATGACTTTACGTTTCATGCTTTTTGTCTTATAATATTAAAAAGTAAGGGTTAGGTTTCTGTTGTCGGTCAGACTCAGGCGTTTATTTCGCGCCTTGCCTGCTGATAGAAGTTTGTGATGTTCTTTACGTAGTTTACTGTCTCTGTTCCGCGGCAGTAACCGTATTTTACCACGGGGTCGTTGTAGTACTTGGGGTTCATCTTCATGAGTATCGCCTTGGATACGTTGTCGTCCCACACCTGAGGGTCGAGTCCGTATTTTCTGGCAAGCGCTATTGCGTCGTAGACGTGAGCGATGCCGACGTTGTATGCCGCGATGACAAACTTGATGCGCTCCTTGTCGTTGGGGACATATTTCTGCAGATAGCGGTCAAGGTCGCCGATGAGCTTTGTCGCCACCCTGACGCTTACTTCGGGGTTGTTGAGCTGCGATACCTTGGTGTTGTATCCGCGGGCTGTCCTTGGCATGATCTGCATCAGTCCGCGCGCTCCGACCCACGATCTGGCATTGGGCTTGAACTTGCTTTCCTGGAATGCCTGGGCTGCCATCAGGCGCCAGTCCCATCCGATGTCGGGAGCATACTTCTTGAAGAGGTTGTCATACTTCGAGATGTATCCTTTCGAGAAGTCAAACTTGAATGCCGGCTTGTACTTCGACTGCTCGAAGTAGCGCTTGAGCAGCTCGGTGTTGGTGCGCTGGGGTGACTCCCGGGCAAACCATGCGTCAATCGAGTCGGCGAGCCAGGGCTTGTCGGGGGCTACGGCCCACGATGCCCTCTGCGGGAAGCTGATGTCAAGGTCGATGTCGAGGTCGGGGTAGTAGGTGCGGTTAAGCTGCGCTATGTCGCTGTCGACGACCGTCAGGGGTATCTTGCCGTCGCTCACCATCTGGATGAGGTCTTCGGTGATGAGACTGTCGGCGTCCACTTCATGGATGTTGATGCCACCGCCTACTTCGTCGTTGAGGTTCTGCAGGCGTCGCAGGTATTTGCTGTCTTTCTCCACATATACGTCCTTGCCGACGAGCTGAGTGACATCTGTCAGCGGCGCCGAGCCTTTGACCTTGGGCTGCACGAGCACCTGGCGGGTGTAGTTCTCGGGTCCGCAAGGCAGCACATACTTCTTGTAGTGTTTTGTGATAGGCACTTCGTATGCGATGAGGTCGACTTTGCCCGAGTCGAGCATTGCCACTGCCGACGACAGGCTGCGGGCGACTTTGAGGT
>JAICZO010000443.1 GCA_029057255.1 Muribaculaceae bacterium
GAGCTGAACATCTCGATGTCGAGGGCAGCCCATACTCCGGCATAGAAGTCAGCCTGTAGCTCGAGTCTGACGCTTAGCCGGTTAGACTCTTTCTCGCTGACCTGCGACATGCGGTCGTGCGCCTGCCCGAGCGTGCCGAGCAGATACTGCACGTGGTGGCCTACTTCGTGCGCTATGACGTAGGCGTAGGCGAAGTCGCCGCCGGCGCCGATCGATGTCGGCATCTCCTTGAAGAAGTCGAGGTCGATGTATACCGTCTGGTCGGCCGGGCAGTAGAAGGGGCCTGTCTGTGCCGTGGCCTGTCCGCATCCCGAGTTGACGGCGCCGCTGAAGAGCACGAGCCTGGGGCACTGGTACTCGCCCCATCCCTGACGCTTGAACTCGCGGGTCCAGACGTCCTCGGTGCCGGCGAGCACCTGCGAGGCGAATACGGCGAGGCGCTCGTCTTCTTCGGTGGGGGTGTACTCCGAGGCTGCGTACTGCGGCTGGAGGGCGCCGCTGCCCATGATGTTTGACAGGACGTCGCCTATGCCGCCGCCGGAGAACAGCGTTACGGCCGCGACGATGATTATGCCGACGATGCCGCCGCCGATTCCCATTTTGCCGCCGCGGCTCAGTCCGCGCCGGTCGTCGATATTGCCGCTCTGGCGGCGTCCGTTCATTCTCATGTCTGACAGCTTTTTAACGTGGTAGTAATTCGAAAGAGTCGACGTATATCTCGGTGATATAGCGTTTTATGGCGTTGTGGTCTTCCCACGAGCGGGTTCTGATTTTCCCTTCGACGAGAAGCTTTGAGCCTTTGCGGATATATTTCTCGGCAAAGTCGGCCGCCCGCCCCCACATGACGATGTTGTGCCATTCGGTCAGCTCGGGGAGCTCGACGACAGTGCCGTCGGCCGAGCGGGTGGTGCGGCGCTCGCTTGTGGCGAGAGGGAACTCCGCCACCTGACTGCTGTCGACCATCCTCATCTTGGGGTCGCGTCCTACATTGCCTAATAATATAACTTTGTTCATCGGGTCTTGGTTCTGTGTGGATTAAAGAAAGGAGGGGGCGTTGATGTATACTCCCAGCGACAGGCCCACGTTGAAGCGGCGCTGCGAGCTGGAGTAGTTGGCATAGGCGCACACGGCGGCGAAGGGCAGGCGGTAGACGACGTCAAGCTCTCCGAAGAACTCCATGTTGCCGAACCAGCGGCCATAGCGCGCCGAGCCGTCGGCGGCAGAGTGGATGCGCCTCAGGGGCATGTATCCGTTGGCCGACAGACGTGCCGACAGTCGCTCGTTGTAGCGGTAGACGGGCACTGCTCCGACGGCGACGAAGCTGTTGGCTCTCAGCCCGGGGTCGAACATATTGTCGGACGCCGGAGTGGGTGAGAATGCCGGTGCGGCGCTGATGGCGGAGTAGTAGTCGGGCAGGAGCGGACGTGTACTGCCGACGGCGTGTCCCTCGAGGCCGAGCGCCCAGTTGCGGTGCAGCCCGAAGTAGCGGCGCGCCTTGAGCGTGAGCTGTAGCCACGACTCTGGGGTGTCGGTCTGCCGTGCGCCGGGTATGGCTCTGTGCAGGAATGCCTTGCCGGTGACACCTGCCGCCTCTGCCGAGTATTCGGCTCCTGCGGTGGGGTAGTTGGTGTAGTCGAGGGTCGATGACCGGTAAGCCACAAAGGCCTGCATGATATTCTGAGCCAGACGGTCGCGCCCCGCCTCGTAGCTCTCGGGAGTGTTGCTGCTGAAGAACGAGTTGTAGAGCCTTGCACCTCCGACGCCGACCTCGACTTCGCCTTTGCGTCCGGCTGCCATCGCCCACGACAGCTTGCCGAAGTAGTTGTGCTTGGTGATGAATGTCGGCTCGGTGTCGCGGAAGAATAGTTTCTCGTTCTCGTAGTACTTGCGCCGCGACACGACGGCAGCCATGCGGAGCGCCGACGGCACGCGTGTGGGCAGGTCGAGCGACGCACGCAGCACGCCTGCCATGTAGCTCTGCCCGATCCATGCCTCGACGCTCGTGCTCACCGAGCTGAAGCTCAGCGACGAATAGCGTGCCGACAGATATAGGAAACTGTTGTTGCTCGAGCAGATATATCCGCCCAGGCCTGCCGAGAACCGGCTCTTGACGTCGGCGTCGAGATTGAGGGTGAAGAGCATTGCCGACGAGTCGTTGACCTCTGCCTGCGGCGTGAGGGTGTTGATTTTGTCGGACGATATGGCACGGTAGAACGACAGCCGCGCGTGTTCGATGCCTATCGTGTCAGTGCCCTTGTCGGGCTGGAAGAGATAGCTTATGTACTTGTTCTGTGCCGGAGTGCCGCCGCTCACGTTGACCTCGCTGAATCGCAGGCGTGGAGTGTGAGCCTTGAAGTCGCT
This sequence comes from Muribaculaceae bacterium, assembly GCA_029057255.1. GTDB lineage: Bacteria > Bacteroidota > Bacteroidia > Bacteroidales > Muribaculaceae > CAG-873. The sequence goes on from JAICZO010000443.1 coordinate 2,362, forward strand.
GCGCCGTGCAGCAACTTCTTCGGGGCTCCGGCGGGCGTGAACGCGGCTCTTGATGCTGTCCATCATCTCCATAGCGCGCTCATATCCGGCACGGTAGATTGCCTCGGCCTGTCCGAAGTCGAGGAGGCCGAAGCGGTCGAGATGTATGCGCATCTTTATGCCCTTGTCGGCGGGCACGTCGTAGCTCTGCGGGCGTGTGACGAGCATGTCGAGCTGGTCCATATACGAGTTGGGCGGCCCGTCGGTGGCGGTCGACGACACATCGACGCCGATCATTATCGCGGGGTTGAAGTCCTCGGTCATCACGCCGACCGGGAAATTGTCGTATATGCCGCCGTCGTAGAAGATGTCGCCGTCGATTTTCACGGCCTGGAACACCAGCGGGAAGCTCATCGACGAGCGCACGGCGTCGCCGAGGTCGCCCGAGCGCATCACCTGGCTGCGACGCTCCGAGAGATTGGACGACACGCAGCGGTAGGGCACGAAGAGACGGTCGAAGTCGCCGCCGCACTGCGCCGAGCAGGCGCTGAACAGCTGCATGAAGCCGAATGCCATAGGCGTCGGCGCGATAAGGGACTGGGGGTTGAAGCGGGCGTCGCCTTTCTTTTTCTTGTCGCCGATGGCCACCGGGAGCGAGAACATCTCGGGCGAGGCGGCCGGCTTGCCGAAGTAGTAGCTCAGTGCCGGGTCGATGCGGCCAGTCGACATCGCCGCGAAGTAGCTCGAGTTGAGCAGAGCCATCATCTCGTCGGGCGTGTAGCCGCAGGCGTAGAGGCCGCCCACGATGGCGCCCATTGATGTGCCGGTGATGTAGTCGACGGGAATGCCGTTCTCTTCAAGAGCCTTGATGACTCCGATGTGCGCGATGCCTTTGGCACCGCCGCCGCTGAGAACGAGGCCTACCGGCTGTTTGCCTTCCTGTGCCGCCACGGGCGACACAGGAAGCACAGTCAGCATAATAAAAGAAAGAATAAAGCACTTTAAAGCCCTCATGGCTCGCATAGATGAATAGTTGAAAAGTTATGGCTTGAAATCATAACACCTGCGGAGACCGTAAGGTTTGCCAGTGCTCCGAAAAAACTTACTCGGCGGCTGCCGGTGTCTCTGTGATGAAGCTGTCCTTGAAGCCGAGGAAGTAGAGCACACCGTCGAGACCGATAGTCGATATCGACTGGCGCGCTGTCTGCTTGACCTTGGGCTTGGCGTGGAATGCGATGCCGAGACCTGCTGTCGAGAGCATGGGCAGGTCGTTGGCGCCGTCGCCCACGGCTATGGTCTGGGCGATGTTTATGTTCTCGACCTGCGCTATGATGCGCAGCAGCTCGGCCTTGCGCTTGCCGTCGACGATGTCGCCCACATAACGGCCGGTGAGCTTGCCGTCGACAATCTCCAGCTCGTTGGCATACACGTAGTCGAAGCCGAACTTCTGCTTGAGATAGTTGCCGAAGTATGTGAATCCGCCCGAGAGGATGGCTGTCTTGTAGCCTGTGCGCTTGAGCACCTGCATCATGCGCTCCACACCCTCTGTTATGGGGAGCTTCTCAGCGATGTCGCGCATGACGTT
>JAICZO010000444.1 GCA_029057255.1 Muribaculaceae bacterium
TCGGGCATGAATGTCAGCGACCGAAACGTAGTATTCCGCATCCCCAACACCGAGCTGACCGTTAACAAGTCCATGACACAGAATCCCGGCTGGTAAGGCCACTTCACATCACCGCAATGAAAAAGACACGTACATTCATATACGCAGGCATAGCCGCACTGGCACTCGGCGCCTGCACCAACGACGCTCCCGACTCGGCTCTGAGCGTCAAGACAGACGGCGCGCCATGCAAGGCCGGTGTGCCGGTAGTTTTCAAAATCGACGGAAATGCCGACAACATTGTGTTCTATTCCGGCGAACCCGGACATGAGTACAGTCTGCGCGACCGTCGCTTCGCCGACAACGACTTAGTTGTGGACTTCGTATCGTACACCGACCAGTCGACAGGAGTGCACGACAACTTTCAGATACTCGTGAGCTGCGACTTCAACGGCATCTACGACAGCGAGAACGTGGCGGCAGCGACATGGATCGATGTCACCGACAAATTCTCCCTGCCGGAAACGACCGGACAGAACACTCCGTCTGGTCAGGTAAGCCTCAAGGACTATGCCGGTGCCGACAATGACGACCTTGTCTACATCGCCTTCCGCTATTTCGACAAAGACGGCACTCCGGTCAAGAACCGCTGGGTAGTGCGCAGCATCGACATCGTGAAGGTATCGCCCGAAGGCGGCCGATTCAACCTCGCCGACATCAAGAGTGCAGGCTGGCAGAATGTGGTAATGTCAGGCGCGGCCAACTGGACTCTCCCCGGCTCGCAGCTCCTCGCAGCCGGCAACACCGCCTCCTCCGACAAGGACTTGTGGGCCGTCTCCGCCGGGTTCAACATCCACACCTCGGAGCCTTCGACCGGTATCGTACTCAAAAACATCGCCACCAATCTCAACGAATACCAGTATACCTACACCGAAGCCGGCGAGTACGAAGCTGTCTTTGCAAGCTCGTCGGTATGGTACAACAGCGAGAACTCATCGACTACGACCATAAAAGTGACCGTAACCGAATAATCTGATGAATCACAGAATCACACTTGCAGCACTCATCATCTCAGCCCTCGCCCCCTGTCACACACAGGGTGCCGGGCGAAGCGATGCCCTTTGTCTGGCCAACGACAGCGTGAGCCTCCGCTGGACACGCACTCCTGACGGCTGGGCGCTCGGCACTGTCAGTGCATTCGGCGTGAGCCTTAAAGCGCCGGCATTGCAGAACCTCGTTCTTTTCAGCGCCGAACGCCCGTCCGACGAAGCGCTCCCCTACTCCGAGTATGGCGGCGACAAGGACTTTCCGGGCGACGAATACCGCTATATCGTGCCGTCATGGCGGGAAGCGACCACAGCTGTGGCTCTCAACCGCGCCGGAGAAGAACTGCGCTACATGCCCGCATCGGCAGCAAAGCCGGCTGACGGTTGCGTGGATCTGCACTATGCCGGCAAAGATTTCGCCATGACCCAGAAGTGGCGGCTCCACGGCAGCGAGGCAAGTGTGACAATGACTCTGACGGCCGCTCGCGACGGGTGGTATTCAATAGCCACTCCGTCGGTAGTCGAAGTGCCGCGCGACAGCGTGGACTTCGCCATAATACCGGGCGTGCTGCACGGAAGCAAGGTCAGCTCCGACTTCTGCCGCTCGTACGCCTACGGCTGGGACATACCGTCGCTCCCGGTGCTGTACCGCGAGCGGAGCACTTCCACTCTCAGCTCTATCATAAGCGCCCGGAACGGACTCACTCTTGCCGTAACCGCCGAGCCGGGCACCGCGGCCGAGCCGTGGGGCGACAGCCGGCGCAACAAAGGCGTGTGGAAGCTCGGACTCTCGGCCATGAACCGCAGCGGGGCGCTGTCGCCGACCCTCTACCACCCTGTCCTGGGCCAGGATATGTCATATATGAAAGCGGGCGAGAAGCGCACCTTCGACTTCCGTCTGACTTTCGGGCACGAGGGATGGTGGCACGTGTTCGAGCACGTGGCATACGACATCTACCGCCTTGGCGACAGTCTGCCGCTGCGCACCAACCGCCGCTCGCTCACCGACCGCCTCTACGGGATACACCGCTACGTGGTCAACGACAGCACCTCGCGCTGGCACACGGTAGAGTTTGAAGGCGACACCATAGGCGCCCAGGAATACCTCGGAGGCGTATATATGGCCAAGCGCGACGCTATGAAAAACGCCGACTACGGCGCCATGTGGATGCTCGGCTCGATGACCGGCGACAGCCTGCTGACGGAGAAGCGTCTGCCATACGCCCTCAACTTCAAGCTCCGCCAGCACAACACGGAGCCGGGATTCATGAACGGCGCCTCGCGCGGACAGTACTATCTCCGCGACAGTCACCGCTTCGTCGAGGAATGGGGTCCCTATACCGAACCCGTCGCCACCACCTACTACATGCTGATGGATCTCGGCAACATCGCTCTTTTCGAGCCTGAAAACAGCGATGTCCGCCGACTGATACGCAAGTCGGCCGACTGGCTTCTCCGCACACAGAAAGCAGACGGCTCGTGGGCTGTGGCATACTCCGACGCCGACAACTCGGAAGCGTTCGGCGACCTCAAAGATCTGCGACCGACTTTCTACGGTCTCCTGATAGCGCACCGCATCCTCGGCGACGACAAGTACCTCGCCGGAGCAAGGCTTGGTGCCGACTGGCTTATTGAAAATGCCGTCGAGCCTCAGCACTGGCTGGGAGTGTGCGGCGATACCCGCTTTGCCCCCGACTTCGCCACGGCGCAGGCTGCGCAGGCGCTGCTCGAGCTGTACGACGCCACTGCCGACGCCGCTTATCTCGACGCCGCAATTGCCTCGGCCCGCTTCTACACGACATCGGTGTATACCAATCCCGTCGCATCGACGCGTCCGGTGACCGTCAAGGGTCAGCCCCTGCAGCAATGGCAGATTACCACTGCCGGACTGTCATATGAGCATGGCGGCATCTTCGGGTCGGCCAACCTGCACGGCCCTATTCTCCTGGCTTCGCATGCCGGACTGTTCGTGCGCATGTACGGCATCACGGGCGAACAGATATTCCTCGACATGGCACGCGCCGCCGCTATAGGCCGCGATGCTTTTGTCGACGACGCCACTGCTGTCGCATCCTACTACTGGGCCACCATGAACAACGGCGCCGGCCCCTATCCGCACCATGCGTGGTGGCAGATGGGATGGATTACCGACTACCTCATCGCCGAACTCGAACTGCGCAGCAAAGGAGCCGTGAGCTTCCCCGCCGGTTTTATAACGCCGAAGGTCGGCCCGCACCGCACCTACGCTTTCCGCCCGGGCAGTATAAACGGCGAAAAGGCTTCGCTCGTTATGATACCCTCTTGCGTGACGACCGGCAATCCGAATGTCGAAGCCGTGCTCGCTCGCAACGAAAGCACACTCTTCGTGATGCTCCTCAATGATCTCGGCACCGAACAGCATGCCGAAATTGATATAGCCGGAAAAGGTCGACGCAATATCACTCTTGCACCTTACGGTCTTGAAATCTTAAAAGTACCTTTTGAAAAATGACACTCCGACACATAAGCATCGCCTTGACGCTGCTCGCGGCTTCGGCGATAAACGCACAGCAACGCGTCATAATCACGCCCCCGCTTGCCATTGAAAGCGGTGCCGAGCCGGTTGCTGCGATATCGAACAATAACCTTCGGCTGCAGTATGTGCGTGCCGGCGAGGGCGGACGCGCTCTGGCATGCTCTATGGCTGCCAAAGCCGACGGCAAATGGCTGCACTTCATCGCGCCGATGGAAGACAATAAGGTTTTCATCATAACAGGCCCGGAAAAGCACAAGCGCCCTAACTACAAATCTTACTACCCCGCATGGGCTACCGGCGACAGCGTCTCCACCAACCCGTGGCTCAGCGGCTCGGTATGCGAGGCCGTGCCTGTCTCCGCCCGAAACATCGGCCGCAACAGCATCGAGGTCGAATACGTCACCGCCGGAGACCACAAAGTGCGCGGTGTGTGGACCCTCGACAAAGACGCCCGCAGCGCAACACTGCAGCTCTATTTCTGGATCTTATACACATATCCGAGCCCACGAG
>JAICZO010000445.1 GCA_029057255.1 Muribaculaceae bacterium
CCGCCAGACCGACGGCAAGGCCTTCGAGGCTTTCACCACCGACTGGGCAAATATCGACAACGCCCTCGGCCTCGTATCGGCAGGCGACAAGCAGATGGCATTCGGCGACCGCTCGCTCAACAACTCTATCCACACCGCGAAGCTCTACCCCCTCTACCGTGCCGACAACCGCGCCGTGCGTAACGGCGAGACCGTCGACACCCGCCACCTTATATACTACAGCAGCATCGACGCCGCCACCACCGCCCGCATGGCAGGCCTCACACAGCCCCTCGCATCGAAAGTGCCCGCCGGCTGGAACGGCGTCATCGCTCCCGACCCCGACGGCATCTGCTACCTGATACTTGCCAACTTCGCCGCCGACGCACCCTGTGCTCTCGAAGGCATAGCCTGCGCTGAGGGCGCTCCCGTCTTCGGCGTGGAGACCACCGTCGCCGACAGCAAGTCGTCAGCAACATTCGTCACCGAGCAGAACCGCTCCGTGGCCAACGTCCTCAGAGTATTTGTCAAGGGCACCGGACTCACTGCCGTACAGGACGCCGAGGACTGCGCCGCAGCATATATCCGCAACGACGGCAACGCTGCCGCCAAGCCCGCAGTCGCCATCATCGCCGACGGCAAGAGTATCAGCGGAGAAGTCAGCATCGCCGCAGGCAAGTGCGTCCGCGTAAGCGTCAAGGGCGGCAAGATTGTGGCCGAGGATGCCGAGATGCCCGAGACCGCCGAAGAAGACCTCACGGCAGGATATGTCGACGTCACAGCGTCGTATATCGAGAACGCAGGCTTCGAGGAGGACCTCACCTACGGCAAGAAAGGCTCGGCGAAACTCGGCAGCACGGTCTACGACCCCTGCTACATCAACGACGTCGCCGCCGCCAACGACAAGTACCCCAACATCCTCCCCGTCAAAGGATGGGAGCCGGGCAACGCGCTGACATCCGCCACTGCATACGCCCGCATGTACTCCATGCCCTACAGCTCGACACTCATGTGCGTCAGCGAGGCCGGCAACTACTCGGCGCAGTGCGCCCCTTTTCTTAAGGACAGCGGGCGCGGCGAGCGCGTGCTCACTGTCCTCAACTCCTGGTCGGCAGGCAGCAACAGCATAAGCCGCAAGGCGACACTTCCGGCCGGAAGCTACCGCCTGCTCGTCAACATGAAGTACGACTGCCCCGAGCAGAGCGCCAACGACGGCCGCAAAGTCACCGCCAACGGCAACATCAACAAGTCGCTCACCGGCTACAAGACCGCCGACACCGAAGAGTACTTCTACCCGACAGTCCCCGGCGAATGGCAGACAATCTGCCGCGACTTCGTGCTGACCGCTCCCACCGACATCACATTCAGCGTCGGCTACTCCACCTCGGCGAGCCAGGGCGTGGCCAAGAACACCCTGCTGTATGTCGACAACATCCGTCTGCTTGCCAAGCCCGGAGCAGCTGCCATAGCTCCCGAGACCGCCGGACGCGGCACAGTCGACGTCTATACCGTGGCAGGCGTCAAGGTGCGCTCGTCAGTTGAGGCTGCCGAGGCCACCGCAGGACTGGCATCCGGCTGCTACATCGTCGGCGACCGCAAAGTCATCGTCCGATAAGGACACAAACTACACAAGGCGGGAGGCAGACATGGTCTGTTTCCCGCCTTTTTTATCCACACAAATGGCATAATCAAACTTTTTTATTAATTTTGTGGCATAAAATCGAAAAAGTAATTGGCAAAATGACAGAAAAAATCAAAGCGACGCTCCGCGACAAAGCGTGGGCACGCTGGACAGCTCTCGTTTTAGTGGCGACGATGATGTTCTTCGCCTACATGTTCGTCGACGTAATGTCGCCCCTCCAGTCTCTTGTGGAGACCCAGCTCGGCTGGTCACCCGCCTCGTTCGGCTACTATGCCGGCGCCGAGTACATCCTCAACGTCTTCGGCTTCCTCATCATCGCCGGTATCATCCTCGACAAGATGGGCGTACGCTTCACCGGCACCCTCTCGGCCTCTCTTATGCTCGTGGGCGCGTGCATCAAGCTCTACGCCATCAGCAGCTACTTCGCCGGCTCCGGCCTTGACAACTGGCTCTCGTCGTGGTGGACAGAGATGCCCGGCAGCGCCAAGCTCGCCGCCCTCGGCTTCATGATTTTCGGCTGCGGCTGCGAGATGGCCGGCATCACCGTCTCCAAGACCCTCGCCAAGTGGTTCGAAGGCCATGAGATGGCACTCGCCATGGGCCTCGAGATGGCACTCGCCCGCGTCGGCGTATGGGTAGTGTTCACCATCTCGCCCCGCCTCGCAGGCTGGATGGGCGAGCCTTCGGTAGTGACCCCTGTGGCATTCTGCACCGCCCTGCTGCTCATCGGCCTTATCTCCTACGTGGTGTTCACCTTCATGGACACACGCCTTGACAAAGACCTCGCCGCCGACAAGGCCTCGGCCGCCGGCGCCGATACATCGGAGGAAGAATTCAAGATGAGCGACGTGAGCAAGATTCTCGGCAGCAAGCTCTTCTGGATCATCGCCCTGCTGTGTGTGCTCTACTACTCGGCCATCTTCCCCTTCCAGCGCTACGCCACCAACATGCTCCAGTGCACCCTCGGCATGGGCGAGCAGCAGGCCGCCGACATCTTCCGCTGGTTCCCCATCGGTGCCGCGTGCCTCACCCCCTTCCTCGGCTATGCTCTTGACCGCTTCGGCAAAGGAGCCTCGATGCTTATCGGCGGCGCCGTGCTGATGATTGTCTGCCACCTCACCTTCGCGCTCCTGCTCCCCGTCTATCCCTCGACCGGCCTCGCCTTCACCGCCATCATCGTGCTCGGCATCTCCTTCTCTCTTGTGCCCGCATCGCTGTGGCCCTCCGTGCCCAAAATCATGGAAGCACGCTATCTCGGCTCGGCCTACTCGCTCATCTTCTGGGTGCAGAACATCGGCCTCGCCCTCTTCCCCATCCTCATCGGCAAGGTGCTGATGTGGTCCAACCCCGGCGTCACCGACCCCATGCTCTATGACTACACAGCCCCGATGCTCGTCTTCGCAAGCCTCGGCGTGCTCGCCCTCTTCTTCGGCATCTGGCTCAAGATTCTCAATGCCCGCAACAACTACGGCCTCGAAGCGCCCAACATCAAGTCGTCGGCGCAGACTCTCGAGAACGAAGCACAGCAGGGCGACGCCTGATTCCCTACAGAAAAGTCACAACAATCAATAGCGAGGCCGGAGCATAAGCGCTTCCGGCCTCTGTTTTTCGCTAAAATATGTTAGCGCCGTCGGCTGACTGCCGAAAAAGTAGTACCTTTGTACGGTATGTTTGAAGAAATAGGACAATTCATTATCAAGGCCGCCGACATCATGGGCGGCTATCCCTTGTTTTTCCTGCTTATCGGCGGCGGACTATATCTGTTTCTGTCGTCGGGAGCCGTATCTATCCGCCGTCTGCCTGCCGCTATCGGCGAACTGCGCCGCAAGCCCTCGGGAGGCTCGTCGACGGGACAGATTTCGTCAGTGCAGGCTCTGGCATCGGTTGTCGCAGCCACTATCGGACTCGGCAATATCGCCGGCGTGGCCATAGCGCTCGTGCTCGGCGGCCCCGGAGCCATCTTCTGGATGTGGGTCAGCGCCCTTGTGGGCATGGCCACAAAATACCACGAGGGTGTGCTGGCCATCATGTACAAGGGCAAGGACGACACGGGCAACCCGCAGGGAGGCCCCATGCACATCATCGAGAAAGGCCTCGGACCCAAGTGGAAACCGCTGGCACGCTTCTTTGCTATCGCCGGCCTCTTCGGCACCATGTGCATCATGAATGCCAACCAGCTCACGGAGGCCTTCATGACAACCTTCACCACCCCCGAGAGCCTCGAGTCGAGCGCCTTCCTGTCGCAGGCAGGCTCATGGCTCGGCCTTGCCAACGCGAGCGTCTACCGTCTGCTCTTCGGCTGCGCCATAGCGGCGATAGTGGCCGTGGTCATACTTGGCGGCATCAGGCGCATAGCTCGCGTGGCCACGGTAATGGTGCCCTTTATGGTGGGTCTGTACTTCCTGATGGTCATGTTTATCATCATCACCAACATCGAGGGCGTCCCCGGCGTATTCAAGAGCATCTTCACCGAGGCGTTCAACCTCCGCGCAGGCTTCGGCGCACTGGCCGGCATAGCGCTCATCGGCGCCCGCCGCGCAGCCCTTGTCAACGACGCCGGCATAGGCACAGCCTCGCTCATGCACGGCGCCTCGCGCAACAACGAGCCTGTGCGCGAAGGCCTCGTCGCCATGCTCGGCCCGAGCATCGACTCGGGTCTTGTCTGCACGCTGACAGCCATCGCCATCCTGCTGTGCGGCAATATCGACGTCGAGGGCGTCAAGGGTCTCGAAGTGGCCATGAAGGCTTTCAGCAACGGCATCCCCGCCGGCGACATCCTGCTCATGTGCATCGTCATCTGCTTCGCCATGTCGTCGATGTTCAGCTACTCGTTCTACGGCACCACCTGCGCCAACTACCTCTTCGGCACACGCCGCGGCAAGTACTACGCCTGGGCCTTCCTTGCCTCGCTGATAGTCTTCGCCGTCGTTCCCATCGAGGCTGCCGTCGGTGCCTGCGACCTGTTCTACGCGCTCATGGCCATACCCACAATGATAGCCGTGCTCTTCCTCAGCCCCAAGGTGCGGAAGGCCACTAACGAATATTTCGCCAACGAAAAGAAAAAGACAGAATAAATGCTACCGTCATTCATTACCTGGGACGTCAACCCCACACTTATTGACAGCTTCGTGACCATACGATGGTACGGACTGATGTTTGCCATCGGCTTCTGGATCGGCTTCAACGTCGTGTCAGCAATGTTCAAGCGCGAAGGCGTGCCCGAGCGCTGGATGGGTGTACTGCTCATCTACGTCGGCATAGCCACGGTAGTGGGCGCCCGCCTGGGGCATGTGTTCTTCTACCAGTGGGACTACTACTCGGCCCATCCGTGGAAGATTCTGGCCACGTGGGAGGGAGGTCTCGCCAGCCACGGCGGAGCCATAGGCATCATCATCGCCGTCATACTCTACTCCATCTTCACCACCAGGCGCAGCCCGCTGTGGACATTCGACCGGCTGACGGTGGCCATAGCCCTCGTAGGATGCCTCATCCGCATCGGCAACCTCATGAACTCCGAGATCTTCGGCTACCCCACCGACCTGCCGTGGGGCTTCAAGTTTGTCCGCTCGGCCGAGTGGAACCAGCTCTACTACGGCCTCGCCTGCCATCCGACACAGATCTACGAGGCTCTGACATATCTGTCGCTCTTCGGCCTCATGATGTGGATGTACTGGAAGCGTAACTGCGGCGAGCGCCCGGGCCTCCTCTTCGGCACCTTCCTCATCGGCACCTTCGGCTCGCGCTTCCTCATCGAGTTCATCAAGAATGACCAGGTGCCCTTCGAAGCCTCGATGACATTCAACATGGGCCAGCTGCTGAGCGTGCCCTTCGTCGTCCTCGGCATCGTGCTCGTCATCCGCGCCATGATGCGCCCGCGCGTCGAGACAGCATATCCCAACGCCTTCGCTCCCGAACCCAAAAAGGATAAAAAATGACGCGACACACCGTCCTGCTCTCCCTTCTCCTCTCCCTCTTCCTCAGCGCTGCCGCCCAGCGGAGCGATGTGCCCGACGACGAGGAAGACCCCTACTTCCTGCTCTGCGGACAGGCCGACAAGGCCATAGCCGACGGCGACTACAACGAGGCGGCGGCAAGACTCATCGACGCCATGTCGGTGAAGCCCGACCACCCCGGCAACATACTGCTGATGTCGAACCTCGGCATGGTATACAGCTACATGGACCGGGACTCGCTCGCCCTCGCGACGCTCGACGAGGCTCACCGCCGCGCCCCCGCCATGCGCACGGTGCTGAGCAACCGCGCCCACGTGCTGCTCAAGCTCGGCCGTGACGCCGAGGCGGCACGCGACTTCTCGGCTGTGATAGAGGCCGACTCGGTCAACATCGACGCACGCTTCTACCGCGGCACCATAGCTCTCTACAACGGCGACCTTGCCACGGCCGAGAGCGACTTCGACGTGCTCCGCCGGCTCGACCCCAAGAGCGCGGGCACGGCACAGGCACTGTCGTCGCTCTACTCCCTGACAGGCCGCGACCGCGAGGCCATACCCTACTTCCGCAGCCTCATCGCCACAGAGCCGTCGGTCGAGTATTATGCCGGACTTGCCGGATGCCTGCTCGCCCTGCAGAACCTCTACGACGCGGCGTCGGTTCTCGCCGAAGGCATGGAGAAATTCCCCGACGACCCCGAGCTGTACTACTACCGCGCGATGCTCAACCGCGACCGCTACCGCCTCGATGACGCACATGCCGACGCAGACCGAGCCGTCAAGCTCGGCCTGTCGCCGAAGAAAGCCCGCGGGCTGTTCAAGAAATGATTATCTGATAAAGGGATTGTGCGCTTTCTCGGCCGCCACCGTCGTCGCGGGGCCGTGGCCGGGATAGAGCTTCGTGTCGTCCGGCAGGGTGAGGATGCGCCGGCGCAGCGCCGCCACAAGCGAGTCCATGTCGCCGCCGGGGAGGTCGGTGCGGCCTATCGACCCATAGAATATCGAGTCGCCCGTGAGCGCGAAATGCCCCTCGGCACTGTAGAGGGCTATGCCGCCGGGGGTATGTCCGGGCAGGGCTATGACTTCAAGCGAGCCGTCGCCGACAGCGATGCGGTCGCCGTCGCCAAGCTCGACATCGAGCTGCACGCCTTCCTTGAGACCGGCCGGGAGGTTCATGCCGAACATGCGGGCCTGCATGTCAAGCCCCTCGCCGAGCGGTGCGTCGGCCGCATGCGCCGCCACAGCGACACCGTAGCGGCTGCGCACGAAGCCCATGCCGAAGCAATGGTCAAGGTGCATGTGCGTGTTCACAATCTGCGTTATCTCAAGGCCTTCTCTCGCTACATAGCTGTCGAAGAGGCTGTACTCAGCCTCGGTATTCATGCCGGGGTCGACCACGACGGCCTTGCGCGTGTCACTGTCGGACACTATATAAGTGTTCTCGCCGAACTCATTGAATACGAATTTTGTAAGTTTCAACATAAGCTGTCATTTTTTAGATCCGACAAAGGGGACATAGACCACTTCCTTGGTCTCGAAGAATGGCTCCCCGAAGAACTCCGGCACGGGAATCTCGACCACGGGCCTGCGCACCGCTGCAATTTCCTCGGCGAGGTCGCCGCCCTTGAGGCATGCAAGACCCGGAGCATAGCGGTTGGCGCGCCGCGATGCCGTGTCGATATTGCGGCTGCAAGCCTTCACGAGGCCGTCGAGCGACATGACGGCGCGGCTGACCACGTAGTCGAACTTGTCGTGGCACTCGCCCGAGTCGCCGTGCTGGAACGTCACATTCTTCAGCCCCACAGCCTCGGCGATATCCGACGCCACCTTTATCTTCTTGCCGATGCGGTCGATGAGATGAAAGCGCACACCGGGGTAGAAGATGGCCAGCGGGATGCCGGGGAACCCTCCGCCGGTGCCGAGGTCCATGATGCGCGTGCCATCCTCGAGCTGGCCGAAGAAAGCGGCCAGCGCCAGAGAGTGCAGGACGTGCCGGCAGTAGAGATTGCCGGTGTCGGCGCGGGATATGACATTGACGCCGGCGTTCTTCTCGGTGTAGAGTGCGGCGAGGCGCCCGAAGGCGTCAATCTGCCCGGCGTCAAGCCCCGGGAAGTAACGGACGATAAGCTCAAGGCTGTCGGTTGTGGTCTCCATATCGGTCAAACAATCGTAGCTTAGAAATGTTGATAATATATAATATGCAAAATTACGCAATTTTACTTGCCGTATCAAATAAAAAAGCCGTACTTTGCAAAAAACAAACACATCACAGATGATTGAATTAGGAAAATATCAGAATATGGAAGTGCGCCGCATCGTTGACTTCGGCGCTTATATGGGTCGTGACGACGACTCGGCGGAAGTCCTTCTGCCGGGGCGCTACCTGCCCGAGAACTCTCAGGTCGGCGACACCTTCGAAGTATTCGTATACAAAGACTCTGAAGACCGCCCCATAGCCACCACCGAGCGCCCCTACGCCATCGTAGGCGAGTTTGCCTTCCTCTCTGTCAACGCCGTCAACGACACCGGCGCGTTCCTTGACTGGGGTCTGCCCAAAGACCTGCTGGTGCCATACAGCGAGCAGAAGGTGCGCATGCGCCGTGGCGGCATCTACCTCGTATACATATACGTCGACCATGCCACAGGGCGCATCGTGGCATCGGCCAAGACCGAGCGCTTCCTCGGCAATGTCATCCCCGACTACAAGCCCGGGCAGAAGGTGACGGCGCTCGTGACCGAACACACCGAGATAGGATACAAAGTAATCGTCGAGAACCTTCACCGCGGCATAATATACTCCAACGAGATATACCGCCCCATCGAGCTTGAGGAGACAGTGACGGCATTTGTCAAGCAGGTGCGCGACGACGGCAAAATCGACCTCACCCTCAACGACATCGCGGTGCGCCGACAGGCCGCCCTTGCCGACCGCATCCTCGAGTTCCTCGACCGTCCCGACGCCGTGCCCGTGAGCGACAAGTCGTCGCCCGAACTTATCGAGATGATTTTCAACTGCTCGAAGAAGGACTTCAAGAAGGCCGTCGGTCATCTCTACCGCGACCGCAAAATCGTCATAACAGGCGACGGCACCATTGCCAAGGCCTGAGAGCGAGCCTGTACCGCATGACGAAAGCGGGCAGCGGATACCTGTCATGAATCCTGCTGCCCGCTTTGCGTGTTCGGTATTTTCCGGGGGTATTATTCTGCGTCCTGAGCCTTTGTGAGGAGGATGTACCGGGCGTCGGAGCTGCCGTTGAGGCGGATTGTCGAGTCATTCTCCACGCTCACTGTGGCGATTGAGGATAAGATGGCTACAAGAGCGTCCTCGGTCGACATGTCGGGGCATGCCATCCGGGTCATGCCGCCGTCGCCGATAAAGATCGAGTCACCCTTGACAGAGTATGAGCCGAAGATTGTGTTGCAGTTTGTCTGCACGAAGTATGTTGAGTCCTCGAATGTAATGTACTGGCTTGCTTCGGGGTCTACTTCGGCGGGGCGGACGCTGAGAGTGTCGTTTACGACGATGTTCTCGAGGTTCCACTGGCCTTTTACGCATACTGTTTTTTCAGCAGCTTCGTCGGCTGTTGCCGCTGTCTGCTGATTTCCGGCGCAGGACGCCATCAGGATGGCGGCTACTGCGAGGATTGCTGTGCTTTTAGTCTTCATAATTGTTTCTGCGGTTGTTATGCGGAGCGTCAAGCCCCTTATTGAATAACAGATAGTGTGCCGAACTGTTCTGCGGCGGAAGCGGCAGATTCGGTTTCAGCCCGCAAAGTTACAAAAAAAATACGTTTGCCACCTAATCCGGCAGGATTGTCACACCGGTCTTACATCGCTGATGTCGACAAGGTGGTTCATTATAGCGAATATGACAAGGCCCGCCGAAGTGTGTATGTCGAGCTTGGCGCTTATATTTCGGCGGTGGGTCGCGACAGTGTGGACCGATATGCACAGGCGGTCGGCAATCTCCTTGTTGACAAGGCCGTGCGCCACTCCGCGGATTATATCTTTCTCGCGCTCGCTCAATGACGACAGGCGCTCGTCGTCGACTTCTCTGTCGGGCTCGGAGGCGACGCTGTCGGCCGGGGCAGACATACGTATCGACGCCTCAAGACGCTTTACCGCCGGCACGAGCAGAAGGTTCTCGACATCGAAGTGGTGCATCATGTCGCGCTCGCATATGATGATATCGAGCAAGGCGCCGCTGAGCCTGATATTGTCGCGCTGGCGGAAGTGGTAGATGAATATATCCTTGAGTTCTTTCAGCCTCGTGGCGGTGTCGCGGTGGCTGTCGGAATAGCGGCCGATGCTGAAGCTGCCGTCGTTCTGCCCTTCAAGCAGACGCTCCACATAGCGGAATAT
The DNA here is from genome assembly GCA_029057255.1 of Muribaculaceae bacterium. Lineage (GTDB taxonomy): Bacteria > Bacteroidota > Bacteroidia > Bacteroidales > Muribaculaceae > CAG-873. The sequence continues at coordinate 9,933 of JAICZO010000445.1, forward strand.
GACGTCGTTCTCGTGCTCCATGTGACGGCGCACCTCCACCATATAGTCATCGAAGTACTTGATAAGCAGCAATGCAGCCTCGCCCGAGTCGGCCGAGTTGACGGCATCGATAAGGCTGTGGCGTATCTGCGGCAGCCTCACGTCAAGGAACGACACGTGCGCGCGCTTCAGATAGTCGATAAGCGAGCCGAGCGATATGCTGTCAGCGTCGAAGGCGTGGCCGCTGATAAGATTGCATACGCACAGGAAGGTATCGGTGTCGACACCGTTGGCGAGGCAGGCCTCGGCGACACTGCTGTCGCCGAAGCCGAAAGCGATATTGAACCGGCTTATGGCCGGAAGCAGCATCGGGTTGTCGCCGATGAGCTCTTTCATGCTGTTTGAAGGGCTGTAGCCGCTCTGCTGGTCTGTCATCTCTAATCTGAATTTACGCCTGCAAAGATAGCGAATCCGCGGTCTTGCCGCAATACTCTCTCTTGACTATTTTTCATCGCCGGGCTATGCCGGAGGCGCGGCCGGGCACCCGTTTATGGTCGATTCGCGGTATTGTCAGCCCCGCGGCATCTGTCTAATTTTGCAAGCGCAAATCAACAGAATCACAACCATACATACAACACAATGAAAGCAATCCACAACAACCGCGCCCTCTGCGCCATTGCCCTGTCCTGCGGCCTCGCCGCCTGCTCCGGGAGCGACAGCCCCGTCGCTCCCGGCACCGACGCCGATGCCGACGCCGGCAGCTTTGTCATCGCCGCCACCGTCCAAGGCTCCGACGCCACCGCATGCGTGCTCCTCACCGCCGCGTCGCTCGACGAAGGCTCGGTGTCGCCCGACGGCAACGGCCTGGTCAACGACGGCGCCTCGCAATGGGTATTCCACGGCACGGACTATCTCTACGCCCTCACCTACAACCAGGGCAACGCCGCCACTACCCGCAGCTACATCCTTGACGACGACGGCGAAATAGTGCCTCGCGACATGGAGTACAAAGTCAGCCGCTACACATCATTCGGCATCTGCGGCGGCTATATAATGACGATGTCGACCGGCGACGGACCCGAGACGCAGGCCGACGCCAACGGCTACCTCCCCAAGACCCTGCTGCTGACATATCTCGATGTCGCCAACGAGACATCGCGCAGCAACGACACCTCGACGGGAGCATACTCCTTAGAGAACTATCTCGGCAACGGCGAATACGTGACCCTTGCAGGCCTGCAGCAGAGCGGCGGCCGACTGTTCTCGGGGGTCATCCCGATGGGACTGAGCCGCTATGGCAGCGCGAGCGACGGCGGCAAGTGGATACGCAGCGGCTACGAAGACCTCGTCAAGACCGCCGACGGAGGCTCGAACAGCAGCAAATACTACAAAGGTGAGCTGCAATGGACGCAGTACCCCGACGAATGCCGCGTGGCGGTCTTCGACAACGAGAGCATGACAGCTCCGCGCATCATCACGACCGACCGCCTCAGCTACCCCTGCGGACGCTTCAAGTCGCAGTACTATCAGACCGTATGGGCGGCCGACAACGGCGACATATACGTCTTCTCGCCGTCGTATGCCAAGACCATGACCGACCCGCGCCAGCAGACGACGCTGCCCGCGGCCGTAGCCCGCATACCTGCCGGAGCCGACGACTTCGACAGCTACTACTGCGACATCGAGGCACTGTCGGGCGGACGCTCGTTCATGCGCTGCCAGCCCGCCGGAGGCGAGCGCTTCCTGCTGCAGATGTACGACCGACCGTTCAGCGAGAAAGGCTTCGCGGCCACAGAGCTTGCCATCTTCGACGCCGCCGCGCGCACCCTCACCGACGTCACCGGCCTGCCCGACAACACCACATCGCTCGGCAAGACCGTCTTCACCGACAAAGGCTCGGTATACATCGCCGTAAACACCGACGACAGCCACCCCGCCATCTACCGCATAGACCCGGCGACGGCACGCGC
>JAICZO010000446.1 GCA_029057255.1 Muribaculaceae bacterium
GGGCATGACGCGGCGCACGCGCTCGACCTTGGCGGCGAAGAGCGCCGTGCCATAGCGGCGGCGCATGAGCTGGAGCACTTCGTCGTCGCCGCACTGCAGCGGTATGTGGAAGTGCGGCATGAAAGCCCTCGACGAGCCGACGAAGTCTATAAGCTCGTCAGTGAGCAGGTTAGGCTCTATCGACGATATGCGGTAGCGCTCGATGCCGTCGACCTTGTCAAGCTCGCGGCAGAGGTCGATGAAGCTGTCGTCGCGTCCGTGGCCGAAATCGCCGATGTTGACGCCGGTGATGACAATCTCACGGCCGCCTTCGGCGGCAGCCTTGCGTGCCTGCTCCACAATCTGCTCTATTGACCCGGAGCGTGAGCGGCCGCGGGCCTTGGGGATGGTGCAGTAAGTGCACCAGTAGTCGCAGCCGTCCTGCACCTTCAGGAAGTAGCGTGTGCGGTCGCCACGCGAGCACGACGGCATGAAGTCGCGCAGCTCCTTCGCCTCCGGCACTTCGGGCGCCGCATCCCTGCCGGCCAGATAAGCCTCGGCCATATCGGCGAGGGCGAGCTTGTCGTTGACACCGGCCACAACGCCGACGCCCGGGAGAGCGCGCAGCTCGTCGGGCTTGAGCTGAGCGTAGCATCCGGTGACGAGAATCAGCGCCTGCGGGTAGCGGCGGTTGAACGACCGTATCGTGCTGCGGCACTTGCGGTCGGCCTCGGCTGTCACGCTGCACGAGTTCACCACGATAATGTCGGGCGTCTCGTCCTTTGCGGCCGCATGTATGCCACGCGATGCGAAGACATCGGCGACCGACGCGGTCTCTGCGAAGTTGAGCTTGCAGCCGAAGGTATGGTATAGCGCCTTGAGGGGGCGAGCGAATACTGTATTGTCAATCATTGTCTGAAATCATTTATGATGGCCGCAATCTCGCGGGCGTCCTGCTCTGACGTACACGACGATACGGGCAGGCTGAGGCAGCTGCCGGCTATCATGTCGGTGACAGGAAGGGGGAGCGACGCATAGCGGCTGTAACATGGCTGACGGTGCGGCGGCACGGCGTAGTGGATGTCGGTGCCGACGCCCTGTGCCGTCAGATAGTCCTGCAGGCGGTCGCGCTGCCCGCACAGCACGACGTACTGATGCCACACCGCGCGGTCGGGTGTGTCGACGAGCGGCTTCCTTATCAGCGGATTGTCTATCGCGCTGTCGTATATGGCGGCGACGACCGTGCGGTGACGGGTCTCCGCCTCGAGGGTCGGCAGCTTTACACGCAGGAACGCGGCCTGGATGGGAGCGAGGCGGCAGTTGTAGCCCTCGTATATATTATGGTAACGGCGGTCGGAACCGTAATTGGCCAACGCGCGCACCGTGCGGGCCAGCTCGCTGTCATAGGTAGTGACGGCTCCCGCATCGCCGAGCGCTCCGAGATTCTTGGTCGGATAAAAGCTGAAAGCGGCGGCATCGCCGAGCGAGCCTGTGCGTGTCGTGCCGCGCGTCGAAGCACAGGGGGCGTCGGCTCCTATCGCCTGCGCGTTGTCCTCGACGATTATCAGACCGTGGCGTGCGGCGACGTCGGCCATAGCAGCATCGTAGCAGGCTCTGCCGTAGAGATGCACCGTGAGGATGGCGCGTGTGCGCGGCGTCACGGCCGCCTCGAGGAGCGAAGTGTCGAGGTTGAGGGTCGCGGGGTCTGGCTCGACAAAGACAGGCTCGAGGCCACAGTCGGTCACGGCGAGCACCGATGCTATATAGGTGTTGGCCGGGACTATTACGGCATCGCCCGGCTGCAGGCGTCCCATCGCCATATAAGCCTTGAATATCAGCTTCAGGGCGTCAAGCCCGTTGCTGACACCCACAGCGTATGGCACCCCGGTTGCAGCGGCAAGCTCGGCCTCGAAAGCCTCGTTCTCGGCGCCTCCGACATAGCGGCCCGAGTCCACTACCCTGCACGCGGCCTCCTTCAGAGCATCGGCAAAGGGCGCACTGACAGTGGCGAGGTCAAGAAAGGGGTATCTCATTCCGCTCATCTGCCTGCACTTATCTTCATAAATTCGTCAAAGTCACGCACATAGTCATCCTCACTGTAGCGGGTCGACGTCAGCACCATGCACACCGAGCCTGATGCGAAGTTGTCGAGCGTACGCCAGTAGCCCGGCGGGATGTACAGACCCTTGTAGGGACGGTTGAGCGTGTATGTCTGCCAGTTCCTGCCGTCGAACAGATTGACGTTGAAGCTGCCCGATGTCGCCACGAGCAGCTCACGGCCGACATGGTGCGAGTGTCCGCCGCGCTCTTCGCCCGCCGGGACATCATGAGTCCAGTAGACGCGCTCGATGTCGAACGGCAGATTGCTGTCGCCGTGCTGTATGAAAGTGAGATTGCCGCGCGGGTCGTATATCCTCGGCAGATCAAGCATTGCAGGCTTATCGTATCTGTCCATTTGCAAGTTTGTCAAGGTACTGTCCGTAGTGTGTTGTAATCAGAGGGGCGGCGAGCTCGCGCAGCCTGTCGGCGGTGATAAAACCCTTGCGGTAAGCTATCTCCTCGAGAGCGGCCACAAGCAGCCCCTGTCGCTTCTGTATTGCCTCGATAAAGGCCGAGGCCTCCATCAGCGAGTCGATGGTGCCGGTGTCGAGCCAAGCGAATCCGCGGCCGAAGCACTGCACCGTCAGCCTGCCGTTAAGCAGATAGTCCTCGTTGACCGAACTTATCTCCAGCTCTCCGCGAGCCGAGGGCTTTACCCTCGAGGCAACGTCGGCAGCGCCGCGCGGATAGAAGTACAG
>JAICZO010000447.1 GCA_029057255.1 Muribaculaceae bacterium
GCGTTAGTAGAGAACGTTGTGTCGGCGATACCTTCATAATAGTAGATATTGTGAACGGTCTTGCCGGTCTCGGCATCGACAGCAGGCTTGTCGCCGTCGTACTCGGTGTCGAGAATCATCGTGATAGCTTCGGACTGCTTAGCCTGGCTCTGCTGCTCTTTCTTTACATCCTCGTTGGTAGGAAGTACAATCTGGAGCGTCTGCGACTTAATCATCGTAGTACAGAGCATGAAGAAGGTAATCAGAAGCATGTTCATGTCCACCATGGGAGTAAAGTCCACATGGATAGCGATCTTTTTCTGGGCGCCTTTTTTCTTTTTGTCGCCTGAAGATTGTTCTATTTGTGCCATAATGGATTTACTTTACTGAGTGGGTTCGTTTTCAGATTTGAGGGCAGTCATGAGGCTGAACTTGTTCAGCTTCATAGTCTGAAGGTTGTCGAATACCATCTGAACTGTGGTGAAGGGGGTGTCCTTGTCAGCCTTGATAGCGATACCCTGACCTTTACGCATAAGAGCTGTGTAGAGGTTCGAGAGCTGAGAACGCTCTTCGGCAGAAAGGCCTTCAGCCTGTTCGTTGTTGATACGCTGAGCGACGTTGTAGATAGCTTTGAGCCAAACCTGGAAGTCGTTGAGGCGTCCGTCGCGGTTTTTGTTACCGTCGATAGGAATACCGACTTTGGGGTTTGTCATGTCACCCATGAACTTGTCGCGCTCGGTAACAGACATCGAGAGGACTTCGGGGAGCTCAGCGAAGGGAACGCCGATCATGTTTGATGAGCGGAATTCGGCCTTCATGGGCTCCGTGAGAGTGATACGGTTGTTCTTGTGCTGTTCGTTGTAGATGGAGACAGCTTCGTCGAGCATCATTCCGCGGATTTTTTCGCTTGAAAGAGTCGAGTCGGCGTCGCCGGTGAACGAGATGAAGAGTTTACCTTCGGCAACAGAGGGGTCTTCGAGCTTGCCGGACTTGTCGGCAGACGAAACGAGGACGGTAACCAGGTTGTTCATCGGCACTTTTTCTTCAGAAACTGAAGAGGGAGTGTAGACGATAGTAGGCTCCTTCTGCAGGAAGGTAGAAGTCAACATGAAGAAAGTAAGCAAAAGAACAGTCACGTCACTCATCGCGGTCATGTCGATGAGAGTACTTTTCCTTTTGATTTTTACTTTTCCCATATTTACCGGTTGTTTGTAATTAGTTTATAACGGATAAACAGGGGATTAGTGAGTAGCGGCAAAAGTTTGCACGATAGAGAAACCGATTTCGTCGATAGCGTATGTGAGGTTATCGATCTTGTTGGTGTAGAAGTTGTAAGAGATTACAGCGAATGCACCGGTTGCGATACCGAAGGCGGTGTTGATAAGTGCCTC
>JAICZO010000448.1 GCA_029057255.1 Muribaculaceae bacterium
CGACTACATCGTGCCCGACATCGACCGTTAAGAAAAGCTCAAAAACACAGATTCAACGCATTATCAGTAATCAATAAGCATCATGCAGGACTTTTCATTAATAACAACGTGGATCGACAACTCGCTCCGCTCCCTGATGCCCGGATGGCTTACCGTTACGGTGGAGTGTCTGCTCATCGGCGTGGGACTCCTGTTAGTCTACGCGCTCCTGGCACTCTTCTATATATACTACGAGCGTAAACTCTGCGCCGCATTCCAGTGCCGTCTCGGCCCCAACCGCGTAGGCCCCTGGGGTCTCCTCCAGAGCTTCGCCGACATGTTCAAGATGCTCATCAAGGAGATCATCCACCTCAACCATATCGACCGCTTCCTCTTCGGCCTCGCACCCTACCTGGTGATTGCCGCCTCGATGATGGCCTTCGCCGTCCTCCCCTGGGGTAACGGTCTTCAGATCATCAACTTCAACATCGGCATCTTCTTCCTCATCGCCGTATCGTCGATAGGCGTGCTCGGCATCCTCCTTGCCGGATGGTCGTCCAACAACAAGTTCACCCTCATCGGCTCGCTCCGCTCCGGCGCCCAGATGGTCAGCTACGAGCTCTCCATCGGCCTTTCGGTAATAACAATGGTCTGCCTCGCAGGCACCATGTCGGTCGAAGGCATCGTAGCCGAGCAGCAGGACCTCTGGTTCATCTTCAAAGGCCACATCCCCGCAATCATCGCCTTCGTGATTTACATGATCGCCGGTACCGCCGAGACCAACCGCGGCCCGTTCGACCTTCCCGAGGCTGAAAGCGAGCTCACCGCCGGCTACCACACCGAGTACTCCGGCATGCACTTCGGCTTCTTCTACCTGGCCGAGTACCTCAACCTCTTCGTCGTGTCAGGCGTAGCAGCCCTTCTCTTCTTCGGCGGCTGGATGCCCCTCCACATCCCCGGCTGGGAAAGCTTCAACCACATCATGGACTACATCCCCTCGGTTGTATGGTTCCTCGGCAAGGCATTCGTTCTCTCGTTCGTCATCATCTGGTTCAAGTGGACATTCCCCCGTCTTCGCATCGACCAGCTGCTTGCCCTCGAATGGAAATATCTCCTCCCCATCAACCTCGTCAACCTCGTGCTGATGGTGCTGATCATCGTCTGCAACTGGCATTTCTAAAATTCGTAAACCAATCCTCACAAAGATAACCCACCCGCAATGAGTGACAAAACAGGCAAAATAGCGCAGGTCATCGGCCCTGTGGTCGACGTTACCTTCGAAGGTGAAGGAAACATCATACCCCCGATCTACACCGCGTTGAAAATCGACCGTGAAGACGGCACCGAAACAATCCTCGAAGTAGAGCAGCACATCGGCGAAGACACCGTGCGCTGTGTGGCTATGGAGAGCACCGACGGCCTCCGACGCGGCCTCACCGTTACCAACCTCGAGCGCCCTATAGCCGTTCCGACCGGCGACCAGGTAAAAGGCCGTCTGCTCAACGTTGTGGGCGAGGCTATTGACAAACTCCCCGCTCTCAAGCGCGAGAACCTCCGCTCGATCCACCAGCCCGCACCCGAGTTCGAGGACCTCACCATCGGTACCGAGATTCTCGCTACCGGCATCAAGGTCATCGACCTTCTCGAGCCCTACTCGAAGGGCGGCAAGATCGGTCTCTTCGGCGGTGCCGGCGTAGGCAAGACCGTGCTCATCATGGAGCTCATCAACAACATCGCCAAGGGACATGACGGTTTCTCCGTATTCACCGGCGTGGGCGAACGTACCCGCGAAGGCAACGACCTGCTCCGCGAGATGATCGAGAGCGGCGTCATGAAGTACGGCGAGAAATTCAAAGAAGGCATGGAGCGCGGCGAGTGGAACCTCAAGGACGTCGACGTCAACCAGCTCCAGGACTCTCAGGCGACACTCGTCTTCGGTCAGATGAACGAGCCGCCGGGCGCACGTCTGCGTGTGGCTCTGTCGGGTCTTACCGTGGCCGAGCAGTTCCGCGACCAGGGTGCAGGCGGTAAAGACGTGCTCCTGTTCATCGACAACATCTTCCGTTTCACACAGGCAGGCTCCGAAGTATCGGCTCTTCTCGGCCGTATGCCCTCGGCCGTAGGTTACCAGCCCACCCTCGCTTCCGAGATGGGTGCCCTCCAGGAACGAATCACATCGACAAAGAACGGTTCCATCACATCGGTACAGGCTATCTACGTGCCTGCCGACGACCTTACCGACCCGGCTCCCGCCACAACCTTCAACTTCCTCGACGCCACCACCGTGCTCTCGCGTAAGATTGCCGAGCTCGGTATCTACCCCGCCGTCGACCCCCTCGAGTCAACATCGCGTATCCTCGACCCCAACATCATCGGCGAGGAGCACTACAATACCGCTCAGGCTGTCAAGCAGCTGCTGCAGAAGTACAACGAGCTTCAGGACATCATCGCCATCCTCGGTGTCGACGAGCTCTCCGACGACGACAAACTCGTCGTTGCCCGCGCACGCCGCGCACAGCGCTTCCTCTCGCAGCCCTTCCACGTAGCCGAGCAGTTCACCGGTCTTCCCGGCGTGATGGTGCCTCTGAGCGAGACCATCCGCGGCTTCAAGATGATTCTCTCGGGCGAGATGGACGAATACCCCGAGCAGGCGTTCCTCAACGTCGGCACCATCGACGAGGCTATCGAGAAAGGCAAGAAACTCCTTGCAGAAGTTAAATAATTACGAAACACAACAAAGAACGAGCGCACTCAAGCGCCAACGCAATGAAACTTCAGATAATATCAGCTCAGGAAGTGCTCTACAGCGGCACTGTGACATCGGTGGCACTCCCCGGAACGATGGGCGAGTTTACCGTGCTCCGCAACCACGCATCGCTGCTGGCTACGCTTACGGCAGGTAAAATCCGTTACACTGACGATGGCGGCAACATGCTCGAATCCGACATTACCGGAGGCATCGTCGATGTCGACAATAATGTAATATCTGTCTGTGTTTATTGATAATCCCGCCATGACCCGAATA
>JAICZO010000449.1 GCA_029057255.1 Muribaculaceae bacterium
GCCGCGCACCTCGGTACTGCCGCAGAACACTCGCTCGCCGTAGTCCTCGAAGGGCTCGGCGGTGCTCTCGTCGCGGCTCGCGAGTGTCACGCGCGAGCGCTCGGCATCGAAAATCTCAATCAGCACGACGCCGTTGAAGTTCTCGAGCAGCTTGCCGTCAGGGTCGGTGACCGAGCCTTTGATGACGGGTTTGCCGAGGGCTTGCATCGTGGGCTGGCTGTCGCCGTCGACAGCGATGCCGTCGACGCTGTCGAGGCTCACGATGTTGGACGGCATGGCGAGTCGGAGCGCCGGGTCGCCGATGAAGACGTAGCGCAGACGGTTGTCGTCGCCGACGGGGCGTCCGGTCACATCGCGGATGTCGTTCTTTGCCCGGCGGTATATCTCGCCGGGAGGCAGCAGGCGTCCGTCGCTCTCGCGCAAGGCAAGGGCGCGTCCCATGGCGTTGGACAGCAGGCCGTTGTCGCTGATGTACACGGGGCGCACGGCGCTGATGATGCCTATGGCGCCGCCGTAGCGTTCTTTATAGAGAATCTCGCCGCCGGTGATGCGGGAGCCGTCAAGGCGGAGGAAGTCGCAGGTAGCGGCGTAGATAAACGGCCAGTGGCGCAGGTAGAGCTGGTTGAGGTCGGTGTATGAGAGCATTTTCTCGCCCGTCCAGCCGGTGGTGCTCGCGTGGCCGACAAAGTTCCACCACACGACGCCCTCGTCGAGATAGCGGTACATGGCGGAGCGGGCCTCGGGGTAGGTGGAGCCTATGAAGGGATAGGCGTCCATATACACCTTGCGGACGAGGTGCTGCTGGCGGTCGGCGTTCTCGAACTGCGATATCATCGACTCTGTCTGCTTCATGTGGATGCTGTTGTCCTGGTCGTCGGCAAGGAACATGTAGCGGTGCTTCCATGATGTCTTGCGCGAGCCTTCGGCATATTGCAGGGCCTTGTCGACGACGAGGCGCGCCTCGTTGATGTCGGTCACGGGGATGCGGCCGAGGGCTATGCTGAGTTTGTCGGTGCGGGGCGATGCGCCCGAGCCGTCGTCGAGCATGGCGGTATAGTCGTCGGTGCAGTAGCCGTCGTTGTCCGACAGCGAGTTGCGCGCCCCCTCGGGCATCCATGACGGCAGCGCGGGGTATGAGGGCGAGCTTGCCGAGATGTTGCGGTTGTCGATGGTGGTGCGGGCCATGAGGATGGCATACTTCAGCGGACGCGAGCCTTCGTCGGCGCCGCGGTCGTAGAGCATCTTGAAGTAGCGTCGTATGCCGCCGGGGTCGAGGGCGCCCGACGAGAACTCGTTGTATATCTGCTCGGGGTAAACTATCCTGACCTTGAGCTTGTCGGCCGAGTCTTCGTGCATGGCGGCGAGTCGCGATGCTTCCGAGGCATACTGCGACGGGGTGACGATGACCATGTCGTAGTCGCGGTCGGCGTGGAGGTTCTGGTTGGGCACCTGCGCGGCTGTCTTGGGCGCCGGCAGTGCGACGCCGCTCTTCCATGCCGCATAGCTGCGCTTGCCGCTCGATGTGGCTGTCCACGAGGCCTCGCTGCCGTTGAGCGAAGTCTTGACGGCGAGAGGGTTGTGCGGGTCGGTGACGTCCCACACGCTGACGCTCTCGTCGGCGCCGCCGAGGGCGAGCTGGCGTGCGTCGGAGCTGAAGCAGAGGTAGCCCGCCTGCGGCATCTGCAGCGCGGCGGGGTAGTTGAAGCTGAGGAAGTTGAGCCAGGCTCCGGTGCATGACCCGGCCACACTGAGGCTGATTTCGGTCTCGTATGTGCCGCGGCTCGAGGGCGAGGCCTCGAAGCGGTGCACGGTGGTGGTCTCGACTCCGTGGACGTAGTGGCTCTGCGGGCGGGCTGATATGGCGTCGTCGGGTTCGGCCTCAAGCTTGGTGCCGTTGACGGTGAAGCTCAGCCGCGAGCCGCTGCCCGAGATGTCGCTCACAAACGACACCATCATGGCTACTTCGCCGCTGACGGCGCCGGGGACGGCGACAGAGAAGCTGCGCTTGCGAGTGAAGCGGAACTCCTCGCCTAAAAGCAGAGGGCCGGCCTCGCCGGGCACTGCCGTCTGTTCGGTCTCGTGCTGGGCTGTGGCCGTATATGTGCGGACGGGGGATGTGGCGCCGGCGATGCCTGTGGGCTGCAACGCGGGAGTCTCGCTGCCGTCAGTCTCGCCGACGAAGTAGAAGCTCTCGTTGCTGTAGTCGTTCTGCTGCAGGTAGGTGAAGCCCTCGTCGTACGATGTGACGAGGCGGTGCGGCCCTACGGCATAGAATACCAGACCCTTGTCGGTCAGGACCGAGGGCACTTCGGGGATGTCGTCGCGGTAGTCGGCGGCACGGAGGACATCCGGCAGGCGGCGGCCGCCGTAGCCGTAGACGCGTACCTTGCTGATGTCGCTGAAGCCCCACGAGCGCAGCTGCGAGGGTGTCAGCATGTACATGCCGTCGGCATCGACGCTGATTTTCATCCAGCGGCCGTCGGCAAGGCGCGAGTTCTCGGCATAGACCGAGGTGTCGAAGGCGCTCGCTGTGCCCGGCAAAAGGAGGCACATGGCCGCGAAGAGGCCGTATGCCGTATATTTTTTAAGGAGATTTCGGATCATAGTATATTGATAACGCGCGCGGGAGCGTTTTATTGTGGATGCCGGCGGCTGCCGATCCAGCGGTTCCATTCGTCCCTGCTGCCGTTGAAGGTGTTCATGTCGACCTTGCCTTTGATGCCGGGCACGCGGCTGCAGTGGCTGTGCTGCCAGAAAAGCCACGGGCGGCGCGTCAGCGGCGGGTCGGTGAACGAGCATATCCACAGCTCGGGAGTGCCGTCGGCGCTGTTGTCGAAGTTGCGGCGCATGAAGCGGGCGTCGCCGGTCTTGTTGGTGTAGATTATCACTTCATGGCCCGCTGCCTGGAGGTATGCCACCATGCTCTGGAGGCGGCCCACGATGAGTTCGGTGGCTGTCGATGCGGGGTTGCCCGACTCCTCGACGTCGATGGCAAGGGGCAGGTCGAGACGGCAGTCATTGACGGCATTCAGCAGGTTTATGGCCTGGAGACGTCCGTCGCAGTCGAAGCGGAAGAAGTGGTATGCTCCCACGGGGATGCCCGTGCGTCTTGCCCCGGCATAGTTGCGGCCGAAGGCAGAGTCGCGGAAGCGCACGCCCTCGCTGGCCTTGATGAAGACGAAGTCTATGCCGGCCGACGAGAGCGAGTCGAAGTTGACGACGCCGTTGTGCGACGACAGGTCGAGACCCGTCACAGGGTAGCGGCTGCGGTCCGGCTCGATATGGGGAGAGCGGTCGCGGAACGCGCGTCCCAAGGCAAGCGCGATGACAAGTATGGCGGTCAAGGCGACTATGGCAATGCCTGTATTTCGTGCTTTGTTATCGGTCATCGGACTGCAAAAATAATAAATTTGGGGCTTATGTGAGATTTATTTGGCGCGAAAGTTTGCTTTTTAAAAAAAATCACTAATTTTACGGCCGCATAAACTACTATACCCGCCTTACCCAAAATCTATACAACTATGAAAGTCGGAATCCCTAAAGAAATCAAAAACAATGAAAACCGCGTGGGCATGACCCCGGCAGGAGTACACGAACTCGTAGCACACGGCCACACCGTATATGTGCAGCACACGGCCGGCGACGGCAGTGGCTTTGCCGACAGCGAGTACGAGGCCGCAGGTGCGACTATTCTGCCGACGATTGAGGACGTGTACGCTCAGGCTGAAATGATCGTGAAGGTCAAGGAGCCTATCGAGCCGGAGTACAAGCTCGTGCGCCCCGGGCAGGTGGTGTTCACCTACTTCCACTTCGCATGCGACAAGGCTCTGACCGACGCGATGGTAGCTTCGGGCGCCACATGTATCGCATACGAGACCGTAACAGGTCCGCAGGGCGGTCTGCCGCTGCTGATACCCATGAGCGAAGTGGCCGGACGAATGTCGGTCCAGGAGGCCGCACGCTTCCTCGAGAAGCCGCAGGGCGGCAGAGGAATACTCATGGGAGGAGTCCCCGGCGTGAAGCCCGCAAGAGTGCTCGTGCTCGGCGGCGGTGTCGTCGGCCGCAACGCAGCCCTGATGGCGGCAGGTCTCGGCGCCGAAGTCACCATAACGGATATATCGCTGCCTACACTCCGCCACCTTGCCGAAGTGATGCCGGCCAATGTCAAGACGCTCTTCTCGTCGCGCCACAACATCGAGGCCGAGCTGCCCACGACCGATGCGGTCATCGGCTCGGTGCTTATCCCCGGCGCCCAGGCACCGAAGCTCGTCACCGCCGACATGCTCGCGCTGATGCGCCCGGGCACTGTGCTCGTCGACGTCGCCATCGACCAGGGCGGATGCTTCGAGACATCTCACCCTACGACACACTCCGACCCCGTCTATAATGTCGACGGTATTGTGCATTATGCCGTCGCCAACATCCCCGGAGCAGTGCCCTACACATCGACTCTCGCCCTGACAAACGCTACCATGCCTTACGCCGTAAGGCTCGCCGACATGGGCTGGAGAGAGGCTTGCAAAGCCGACAAAGGCCTTGCCGAGGGCGTCAATGTCGTCGACGGAAAGATTACCTACAAGGCAGTGGCCGATGCTTTCGGCATGGACTATCACCCGCTGTCACTGTAGCAGGCGCTTACGAATGAACAAAAACGCCCGCGAGGGCGTTTTTTTGTTAGGTAAGGCATTTTTTTGCTACCTTTGTAAGCATCATCACAAACCTATTTTAATCAGTCCTAATGAAACTATTGCGTAATCTCGCAGCTGCCTTGATGGCATTCGGTGTTACCGGCGCTGCTTTTGCCGATATTCCTGCCGGATACTATTCATCACTGTCCGGAAAGAAAGACGCCGAGCTGAAAACGGCAACATATAACCTGATACACAATTTCACACAGGTGTCGTCATACAGCGCGCTGCCGTCATACTTTCAGAAAACCGACGTTTACCCCGAGAGCCGCCGATGGTGGGATATGTACTCCGATATAGTGCTGTACGC
>JAICZO010000045.1 GCA_029057255.1 Muribaculaceae bacterium
CATACAGACCGAGGCGGTGTGCCAGCGGCGCGTAGAGATAGTTGACCTCATATGCCACGTCGCGCACGAGGCGCTCCGACGGATGGTGGTTGATGGCACGCATCAGAGCGAGACGGTCGACTATCATTATAATGATGACACGGATGTCCTCGGCAAAAGTAAGCAGCAGCTTGCGGAAGTTCTCGCTCTCGACCGACGTGCTGCGGCTGTAGAGCGAACTTACCTTGTCGATGCCGCGGACAAGAGCCGCCACATCGTCGCCCCAGCGCCGGGCTATGACATCCGGGGTGAGGGCGCCTGCGCGGCTGACGGGCGACAGCAGTATGGCGAGCACCATGTTGCGGTCGGCATCGACGCTGTCGCACAGGGCGATGGCTGTCGACATCGACGACAGCACCGCATTGAAGCCGAATCGGTCGCGGGCAAGCACGCCTGTGGCGGCCGCCTGTCCGATTGCCTCGCGGATGCCTCTGACATCGTCGGGGCTTACATTACCCTCGAAGGCCTTGAGCAGGCGGCGATGCCGGGAGCGTAGTTCCGGCAGCTCATTGTCGCTGAAAAAATTTTCTCCCATAGGTATGATGGTGGACAAATATGCAGTTAATTCAAGCCCAAAATTAGCAATTTTTCATAAAAACAACAACATCGGACTACAGATTGTTTGCCCTGCCCGCTGTCAGATGCCCGAGGCGCGTCCGTCAGCCACAGCTTTGTCGAAGTCTATCGACTCCATGACGATGCGGCGGCGCGTTGTGTCGCAGGCCTCGTTGATGATGCTGCGCGAAGGGTCGAAGGACGGAGCCTCGATATCGGCGATGTCAAGGAGCAGATGCGGCATGTCGTCGGATGTGAAGCGCCTCGACGCCGCGCCACGTATGGCGGCAGCCTTGTCGGGGTTCTCGGCCATGAAGCGGTCGGTCATCCATATCGTCATGGGCACGCGCAGCTGGGGCGAAAGGTCGGGAGCGCTCAGGGCGTTGCCGTGGCCGAAGTAGTCGCGGCAGTCGTATATTTCCTCGCCGTGGTCGGAGATAAAGACCATGACGGCGCTGCGGTCTCTGAACTTCTCGGCTATCTGACTGAGGACGGAGTCGTTGTACAGGACGGCATTGTCGTATGAGGCGAGCATCGCGCGCTGTTCGGGCTTGAACTTCGATGCGTCGTAGTCGTCGGCTTTGAAGGCGCCGAAGCCCTCGGGGTAGCGGTCGGCATAAGTGAAGTGCTGGCCGTAGAGATGCAGGATATAGAGGCCGGGGGCGGACACGGTATCGACGGTCGCCATCAGGTCGGCGTCGTAGCGCAGACGCTCGGCATTGCGGTGGTCATAAAGAATCTCCGATAGCTCGCGGTCGCTGTTGAAGGTGTCGTCCATGCCGACAAAGTACTCGTTGTCGTACAGCGCCGTGTAGTATCCTGCCTTGCGGAAAAGCGCCGGGAAGAGGGGATGGCTGCCGAAGTCGGCAATACCGGTGCCGGTGCCGAAGAGTCCCATCATAGCCTTGTGGGTCCAGTCGGCGACAGTGACGACATCCTCGAAGACGACAAGCGAGCTGTCGGCGGCGCGGGCGCTGAGCCAGGGGGTCGTGGCTTTATCGTAGCCGTAGAGCGGTATATGTTTGCTGTTAAACGATTCTCCGAGGACAAAGACCACGTCGAAGCGAGGCTCGCCGTGAGCCTCGGCCGAAGCGCAGACCGTGCGGAGTGTCGCCACCTTGCGCTGCGCCTGCACCATCTTGCCATAGCCCAGAGCCGTGCGGGTGACATGCGACAGCATCGGTATCTCGCGGCCGCTGTGGTAGCGGACGAAGCTGTATGCCATCACACAGATATACACGACGCCGACGGCTGTCAGCCCCCACCGCACCACGCGCTCTACCCTGCCGAAGCTGCGGCGGCGCGCAAGAATGGTCATGCCCGTGCCGGCAAGTATGCCGGAGGCGGCGACGGCCGCCACGGCGAGCAACAGCAGCAGCACAGTGCCGAAGCCGAGATAGCTGCCGGCGAATGTGGACGTATCCTCGGGAGTGGTGTTGGCGATAAGGTGCATGGCCTGCTGCCCGAAGACTATGTTAAACTTCACATACAGGAAGATGTCGGTCACGACAAGCAGTGAAAGCGCGGCCACCATGACTCCGAGCAATATGGCGCGGAACATGCGGAATCTCTGCACGACATGCAGGACAACAGTGCCGACGGCAGCCCACAAGGCGGCAAGACCGACTACACCGAAAAACTCAAAGACTCCGCTTTTGAGGAAAAGGTATCCTGCGCCTGCCAGGAAATTGAGCAGCCACAGGCACCAGAAGACAGCGATGTCAGATTTGCGGGCCGGAGCGGCGCCGCTATGGTGTCGAATATTCATGTTGTAATCCTTATTCTATATTATCTGAAATGCAAAGATACGAATTTTAGCGCTAACAGTCATCCCGTACGCGTCCTTTTTGCTATCTTTGCACAAACCGCAGCCGCGAACCATGCAGGCGCGGTATTTGTTGTAACAGAAACATACATCACCACATTATGGAAAATACACGCCCTCTGATTCTTATTACCAACGACGACAGCATCGACGCTCCGGGCCTGCGCTGCCTGGCCGAAGCCGTGCGCTCGATGGGCGACGTCATCGTCGTGGCTCCGCGACATCCTCAGTCGGGACAGTCGTCGGCTCTTACCGTCTCGGCTCCGCTCCGCATCAGCGAGCGACCGTCGGACATCGGCGACAACGTGCGCTTCTTCGCTGTCAACGGCACGCCGGTCGACTGTGTCAAGCTCGCCCTGCATGCCATAGTGCCGCGCCGCCCCGACGTTGTGTTCTCGGGCATCAATCACGGCTCCAACTCGGGCATCAACGTGACATACTCGGGCACTATGGGCGCCGTCATCGAGGCCTGTCTGCTCGGCATCCCGGCGGTAGGATTCTCACTCCTGCACCACTCGCTGAAGGCCGACTTCGGACTGTCGACAGCCTTCGTGGCTGCCATTGCCGCCGAAGTGATAGCCAAGGGTCTGCCTGCCGGCGTATGCCTCAACGTCAACATCCCGGCACGCGTCATCCCCGAGGGCATAAAGGTATGCCGCGCCACCCGCGGACACTGGACCGACGAGTACAAGCGCTATCTCGACCCGCTCGGCGTGCCTTTCTACTTGCTGACAGGGCACTTCATCAACGATGAACCGGAAGCCACCGACACCGACGAGTACTGGCTGCAGCGCCGCTACGTATCGGTAGTGCCCGTGAGCGCCGACCAGACTGCTCACGACGCTGTCAGAGAGCTGACTTCACGCTTCGAGAAATAAAGAGAAAACGGCCCGCTGCTGATGCTGCGGGCCGTTTTTCTTATGCTGTTGCGGGATGGTCACTTGCTGTAGAGGATGTATGTGGCATTGGGCGCGGCTTTGCCGGAGAGATAGCCCTTGGCAACCTTGAACTGCGAGCCCGAGACTGCGTCGGTATACTGTCCGTCGGGCAGCGACACGGGCAACTTAACCTTCTGCTCCTTGCCCGAGAAGTTGACCAGTGCAGCGCCTGCCGCTCCACGCTCTACCATGCCGAGGGCGCCGTTGTCGGAGAAGACGAGTTTCTCGGGCTGCCCTGACATTGCGTGGCGGAATTTATTGACAGCCACAACTTCGGGGTGGAAGAACTCGTCGTTGCCCTTATGGCCGATGCGGTTGTCGCCCCAGTAGTTCTCGCGTGTGCTGCCGGCAGGACGGCTGTAGAAGAGCGGGCGGCCTCCGTTGCGTGCGGCGAGGAACACCCATCCGGTGCGTATCTGACTGTCGGTCAGTCCGGCGGACTCGTGGGCGTTGCAGTAGGTGTCGTGACTCTCCACCCATGTCACCAGGCGGTCGGGACTGACAGGGTGGTGCCATGTCGTGATGTCGGCCGCGCGGGCGTCGCCACTCTCGAGCACCTTGCGCAGCTCATGGCCGTAGGCGCTGGCTGTCAGATCGACATACCCGGCATACTCCGTCTCCTTGACGTTGCGGTCCTGGAGCACTTCACCGTATATATAGAGGCTGTCGGGCATCAGCAGCGAGAGACCGCGCACGGCCTCGCGTCCGGTGGCCACATCCCAGAAGTTATTGCGCTCGGCCTTGGGGTCGAGAGGGTCCGACGGCAGGCCGATATGCTTTGCCGTATCGTATCTGAAGCCGCGCGCGCCAAGATTGATTAGATCATTGACATACTGGAGGTAGTAGTACTGGAAGTCAGGGTTCTCGGTATTGACATCCGGCAGGCCACCCATCTCGCCGGTGGTGCACTCCTTGCGGTCGTTATAGTCGACGATGGGAGTGAAGCCGTTGGCATGGTACAGATTGTCGTGACCGCCGACAGCGTTGTCGAGGCCGGGGAGCACGGCCTTGTGGTCGATGGCGGTATGGTTTGGCAGCACGTCGACGAGGACTTTCACGCCGTATTTATATGCGCTGTCACACATAGCCTTGAAGTCATCGCGGTCGCCGAGCATATAGTTTCCGATGGTCCAGTCGGTGGGCTGATAATAGTAGTACCACTTGCCCTGCACGCTGTCGCCGGGCTTGCTGAAAAGAGCGGGACCGCCGCCGTCGCCCACATAGCAGGCCTGCACGGGCGAGGTCTGGACATAGTCGTAGCCCGACTCTGCTATCAGCTTCATATTGTCGGCGATGGTATCGAGAGCCCAGGTCCAGGCATGGAGGATGGTCTCGCTGCCGGCCCCTGCACGGTTGGCCGCCGAAGCGCCGAAGGCACACAGCCCGAGCGCGGCGAGAGCGGTAATCTTTGGTAGTTTAGTCATGTAATTTTTCGGTAAATAAAGCAGATATAAAAAGTTGAATCACAAAACTCTCCGGAGAATAC
>JAICZO010000450.1 GCA_029057255.1 Muribaculaceae bacterium
TATCGATTATAAAATAAGGCCATGGACGAAGGTAAATGTTGACGTAGTGACAGTGGACGTGGCCGGTAAACATCAGTTATCCGAGGCCATGGTTCTGCTCCAGCCGGCCCGCATCGAACTATCCCGCTACCTTCTCGAAAAAGAACAGGAGAGTAGGGGACTTGCATTCGGGTTCTCGGGTAAATGCCATTACTGCAATGAGTGCGACAGACCCCAAGGTGTTCCCTGCAGGCACACCGACAAGGCAAGGCCGTCGTTGGAAGCATATGGTTTCGATGTCGGCGCCACGGCCGAACAATTGTTGGGCATTCAGCTGCAATGGGGTAAGGACGGCTATCTGCCTGAGCAGTTGGCTCTTATCGGGGCAGTGTTTATGCCGTGACACGATTTTGAAAATCACAGTTTGTAAAAATCAAACAAAGAGTTTGCAATATCAAAAAATATTTTGTAATTTTGCAGAGAAATCGGGGCGTAGCGCAGTCCGGTAGCGCACCTGGTTTGGGACCAGGTGGTCGCAGGTTCGAATCCTGTCACCCCGACCGATCGTAAACGCCGACGCGGGGAAGACTGTCAGTCTGACTGTCTTCCCCGCGTCGTTTATTCTATGTCGTATGCGCTCAGCCCCGGGCCTTGAAAGCGGCGGCGTAGGCGCGCATCTGCTTGAGCATGGCCACCAGACCGTTGCTGCGTGTCGGCGAGAGGTGGTCGGAGAGGCCGATGCCGTCGATGAAGCGAAGGTCGGCGCCGAGAATCTCGTCGGGGGTGTGACCCGAGAGAACGTCGATGAGCATCGATATGATGCCTTTGACGATGATGGCGTCGGAGTCGGCGCGGAATGTCACCTTGCCGTCGGCGTCCTGCTCGGCGTCAAGCCATACGCGGCTCTGGCATCCTTCGATGAGTCGGTCGGGAGTCTTGAGGCTCTCGGGCAGGGGTTCGAGGGCATTGCCCATGTCGATTATGTATGCGTAGCGGTCCATCCAGTCGTCGATGTCGGCGAACTGCTCGATGAGGTCCTGCTGTTTCTGGTCGATTGTCATTGTTTTCAGAATGCTTTTTCTTTGTAGATGACGTTGAGGACGGTCTCGCCTACGGCCTTGAGGGTGTTGCGGTCGATGTTGTCCATGTTGTCATTATGTGTGTGCCACGTGGGCGGGAAGGTCTGTGTCTCGACGTTGTTTATCTCGATGATGTCGGTGGTGGGTATGCCAGCTCTTGTCAGCACGACGTGGTCGTCGGTGGCGGCGCCGCCGATGCTGCGCGGGAAGATGTCGGCATATCCGAGGCGCTCGGCCTCGCTCCACACCTTGATGGTGGGTGTCGATGCGTTCTGCGCCGAGAATGCCTCGTAGTTGAAGCGTGCGTCGCGGCCGCCCACCATGTCGAGCAGTATGCCGTAGACGGGCAGGTTGTCGGCGCTGTAGGGAGTCATGTTCTCGACCCAGTACTGCGAGCCGAGGCACCATGAGTCGGGGTTGGTGCCGAAGCCGTCGGCGTTGCCGTAGTCCTCGGCATCGAAGAAGATAAGGTCGACTCCTACTGACGGGTGCTTTATGGCAAGGTTGCGCGCTATCTCGAGGAGCACGCCCACGCCGCTGCCTCCGTCATTTGCGCCGGGTATGGGCATGTCGCGCAGGTTCATGTTGGTCTCCATCTCGGCCCAGGGGCGGGTGTCCCAGTGTGCGGCGATGAGAACGCGCTTGGAGTTGCGGGTATTGAAGCCTGCGATGATGTTCTTGATGGGCAGCACGTCGCCGTTGAATGCCTTTACTTCGCCGGTCTGCACAATCAGTGTGTCGACGCCCTGGCTTGTGAGAGTGCCGATGATATAGTCGGCGCACTTGCGGTGTCCGTCGGAGCCGGGCACGCGGGGGCCGAAGGCTACCTGGCGGGCGATGTGGTTGTAAGCGCTGTCGGCGTTGAATGTGCCGATGGCGGCTGCTACGGGAGAGGGTGTATCTGTCTGCTCTCCTTCTTTGGCCTGATTGTTTCCGCTGCAGGAGCAGGCGGCTGCGGCTAAAATAATGGCGGTCAATGCACGCACTTTCGATATGGTCATAGCAACAGATGTTTCGTTATCGCCTGCAAAGTTACAAAAAAGCTACAAAACTGCAAAATTATTGTTGCAGCTCTGTAGCTTTTATATCAGATATTTATTCCCGGTTTACTTGGCGGGGAAAATCTCTATTTTGGCGATGTGTACCTGTCCGCGCTTAGCGCTGCCGTCAGAGCCGAGTACCGCGTCGTTGCCGACGGTGAATGTCACGGATGTGGCGTCGCCGACCCATGTGGCCGTCTTATCGCCGGCAGCCTGCTCGGGAGACATGGCTCCTGTGCTGGGGGTCAGGGTTGTATAGCGGAGATTGTTTGACGCAGCGATGGTGAAGACAATCTTGGCCATTGCCGGACCTTCGATTTTAATCGTGTTTTTGGCGTAGAGGCGTACTTGGTCGCCGCTTGTCGGAATAGCGGGGTTTGATGTTCCGGTCTCTTTTGCCACTGTGATGGTGTAGTCGCCGACAGTGGTGGGGGCGTCGACCTTGACGTTCTGGCCATTGATGCTTATGGCGTCACCTGCGGGCACCGAGGGGTCGGTAGGCTCGGAGGGAGTGCCGGGGTTGGAGGGGTTGGCGGGAGTGCCTTCGCCGTCAAGACGATAGAGCTTGGGCAGTACGTACGAGCCTACGGCTTCATAGCAGCCGAACGAGCCGTACTGCGGGTCCTGGCATACGATCTTGCCTGTGGCCACGTTCTTGATTGTTGCGGTGCCGTCGGCAGCAAATTCTACGGTCCACACACGTCTGCCGGCCGATTCGTCGGTGGTGTCGAAGGTGTTGAAGTCGGTCTTTGCGCCGAGGAACTTGCCTTCGGTGGTGTTGATGGTGTATCCGCCTTCGGTGGCAGTGAAGGTGAGGGCTGCCGCCGCGTCACCGCTGAAGCTTGTTGTAGCATCGGCGGGCAGGTCGGTGGTGCCCATGTAGCCGTAGCTCTTGGTGAAGGCCATGTTGTACTTGCCGCCAGCCACAAAGACGTATGCGCTGCCCGATGCCACTTCGGCTGTCTGGGTGTATGTCGGGCCGGAGGGAGCGGGGGTGTCGGGGCCGGGGTTTTCGCCGGCGCCTTCGAGCGTGTAGTCGGTGAGAGCGCCGACGCCGGGGCTGCCGCAGTATTTGACCAGGTTGCCCTTGACGGCGAGGAGAGCGCCGAGGTTGCCGGGGTTGGCCTTGAGGTTGAGCGCTGTGCGGATGTTGCCTTTGGGGAGCTGCACGCCGATGCACTTGGTGTAGTCGGTGCAGTCAGCCGTGGGAGCGATGACGATGTTGGTCTCGACGTCGCCGCCGGCACCGAAGACGGTGTTGGGCAGAGTTGTCGAGGGCGACGAGGGCATGTAGCCTACGATATATCCTTTGACCCATACGTCGGATTCAAGAGGCACGTCCTTGTTGTCGGGGTTCTTGGCGATAACCTGGCCTACGTTGTAGGGGGTAGCCTGCTGGCCGTCGCCGTCGGGTACGGTCTCGCCGGCGACGTTGACGCCTTCGATTTCGAACTCGGCGGGTGTGCCTGTGTTGCCTGTTATGCCGAATGTGCCGAGCACCTTGGCGAGGTTGCCCTCGAGGAGTATCTCCTTGCCGATGTTGGCGGGGTTGTCGCGGAGGTTGCCGAACTGCTGGAACTTGGAGCCGGCGGGAAGCATCACGACGAGGCACTTGCTGTAGTCGCGCACGTCGGCCGACGATGCGATGACGAGGTTGTTGGCCAGGATGAAGGGCTGGTCCTCGGTCCACTGGATGTCGGTGTTGGCGGCCACGGTCTCCACTTCGGGAGCGACGGTGCCGACGATGTAACCTTTGACCCAGCCTTTGTCCTCGATGCCGTCAGTCTCGGCTTCGATGGCCTGCTCGACGGTGTAGGGCTTCTCTTTTGTGCCGGGTCTGTCGCCGACCTTGATGACGCCTTCGCCGTCGATCATGATAATCTGCCATGCGTTGTTGTAGTAGCTGAGGATGCCGACGAGGTCGATGTTGCCCACGGGCAGCACTTCGTTGAAGAATGTGCAGTAGCCCGATGTGCGCACGGTGATGGTGCTGCCGGCAGCGTCGGTGAGGGTGTTGTTCTGCTCCTCGTTGACGCTGGTGTGGTATACCGAGAATGTGCGCTTGCCGCCCTCGGGGAAGTAGACGTTCTTGAAGCGTACTACCTGGCTCTGGTACTGGCGGAGCACTTCGGGTGTCTGCTGGGTGATGGGGGCGAACGACGACATAACGATGGTGTCGACCTTCTCGCGGTCGGGCATGCCGTCAAGCTCGGCGAACTGCTGGAAGTACTGCAGCGACATGAACGACACCTGGTCGGTGTTGCCGTTCTCGTACCACGACTTGCGTCCTATCTGCTGGAGTCCGGCATACTTGCCGATGTCCATGCCGGTGACGTCGAGCACGACGTCCTGGCCGACACGGTACTGCAGGTAGAGGTTGTATGTGTCGATCGAGAATGCGATGGCGGCAGTCTCGTCCTGGATTATGAGGCTCTTGAACACGTTGCCTGCCTCGTCCGACGATATCACGCGGCCGTGGATGATGAATCGGCGGCCGGGGTCGTTCTCGTCGGTGATGGTCTTGGCGTAGTTTGTTTCATCGCTCCAGAACTCTTCCTTGAGTTCGAGGATGGTCATGTTGGGCGTCACGCTGGCCTTGGGCACGTCGACAGCGGGGACGTCGACGTCGTCCTGACATGCGGTGAAACCCACCGTCATGGCCGCCATTGCGGCTAAGCCTATGAGATATGATTTAAGAGTTTTCATTCTGTGTTATTTGGGCGGTGGGATATTATTTCTTGGTTGCCTTGTAAAGCTCGGGGAGCTTGAACTCCGCGGGAGTCTTTGCAGGTGCGATATTGGTGTAGTAAGTGCCTTCCGTACCCTTGCTGACGCAAACGAAGCAATCGGTGGCGAGCTTGTTGGTGAGCTTGAGCTTGCCGTCGGTGTCGAATGTGGCGTCCCAGTAGCAGCCGTCCTTGAGGTCGGTGTAGAGCTGGAATGCCGTGGGGTGCTCGTTGTCCATGCTCAGGTAGCGGCCGAAGCTGTCCTTGAGGGTGTAGCCCTTGCCGGCTTCTTCGGTGATGGTTATCACGTTGGCGGCAGCCACGTCGAATGTGCCTGCTGTCATTGCGGCGTCGGTCAGGCTGAGGCGGCCGAATGACGACGACGCTGCTATGGCGGCGCCGAACTGGCTGTCGACTACGAGGACGTATGTGTCGCCCGAAGTGATGGCATTGACCTTGGCGCAGGTGTAGTCGGCGACGGGTGCGGGAGTTTCGCCGCCTGTTGTGCCGCCTTCGCCGTTATAGCTGACGATTTTGTTGCCCTTCTCCATCTCGGGAGTGTTGCCCATGAAGTTGATGAGTTTGCCGAGCACCACCACTTCGGCGCCTGCCTTGAGCTGGTCGGCTGATGTGAACTTGGCGCCTTCGAGCCAGTAGCCGCGGTAGATGAGGAATTCGGTCTCGCCCTTGCTGTCGGCAATCTTGTAGGTGGCGTTGCCGAAGTTGCCGGTGTCAATCTCGTCGATTGTGGTGATGATACCCTTGACGTGTACTTCGGTAGCGGGGATATTGCCCGATGCAATCACTTCGAGAGCCTTGGCCACGTTGTAGGGCGACTCGGATGTGCCCTCGCCTGCGGGAGCTGTGCTTGAGGCGGGAGGAGTTGCTCCGCCCTGACCGTTGATGCTGATGATTTTGCTGCCCTGTGCGGTCTCGGGAGTACCGTTGTAGTTGATGAGCTTGCCGAGCACCACTACTTCGTCGCCTGCCTTGAGCTGGTCGGCCGAAGTGAACTTGTCGCCGTTGAGGTAGTAGCCGCGGAAGATGGTGAATGCCTCGAGGCCCTTCTTGTCGACGATAGTGTATGTGGCGTTGCCGTAGCTGCCTCCGATTTCGGAGATGTCGGATACGATACCCTTGATGTATACTTCGCTGTCGGTGTTGTTGCCCGAGCGGATGAGCTCGAGTACCTTGGCCACGTTGTAGGGGCTCTCGAGAGTGCCCTCGCCTGCGGGGTCGACGGGTTCTACGGGTTCGGGAGCCTCGCCGTCAAAGTCGATGAGACCGTCCCAGCCGTTGAGGAGAATCTGCCAGTCGTTGTTGTAGTAGCTGAGGATACCGACTACCGAGCCTGTGCCGTAGGGGAGCAGTTCGTTCTTGAACGACGAGTAGGAGCTGCAGCGCACGTTGATGCGGTTGCCGTCGGCGTCGCGGACGTAGCGGTTCATTGTTTGAGTGGGAGCGCAAGGCTGTCCGGCGTCGACAAATTCCACGCCGTCGATGCGTATCAGTCGGCTCTGCCACTTCATCAGAGTGGTGTTGTCGGCCTTGGCGGCATTGATGTCGGCGATGGTTGTGGTGAAGATGTCGACCTTCCCGGGTTCGGGGAGTGCCGAGCCGTTGCGGGTGACGTGAGCCTTGAAGAAGTCGACGTCCATGAAGGTCATCTCGCTCTCGTTGGCGGCGCCGAACTGGAATAGGTTGCGGTATCCGCCGACGGTCATGCCCGAGGCGTATACGGCCACTTCCTGACCGTAGGGGAAGAGTTTGTAGAGGTCATAGGAGTTGACCGACAGGTTGACGGCAGTCTGGTTGCCCTCGTCGTCGACGCTCTGTATGACGATGCTCTTGAAAATGTTGCCGCTCTCGTCGCTGGAGCATACGCGACCGGTGAGGATGAGAGTGTCGCCGTTCTCGTAGTAGGGAATCTCGGTGGGAGTAGAGAGGGCGCTCCAGTATTCGGTCTTGAAGTCGAGAAGGGGCATTGACGGCTCGACGTCGATGCACGGCGGGGTTATCACCGGCGGATGGGTGAAGTTGTCGTCGCACGAGCTCAGGGCTGCCGATGCTGCAAGGGCAGCCGCTGCTATATATAATAATGAGTGTTTCATTGTTCAGAGATTTCTTAGAAGCGAATACCCACGTTGAGATACATACGGAAGCCCTGTGCGTAGTTGAAGCGCGTCGGGAAGAGGCTGTTGTCGTAGGGGTTTGTTCCGGTTGTGCGGAGTCGTCCCTGCTGGTATGCGTATGTCACAACGTTGCGGTTGTTGGTGATGTTGTTGAGGTTGAGGTTGATGTTGAGGCTGAGCTTGCGGTTGATGTATATCACCTTGCCGATGGAAGCGTTGAGAGTGAATGCGTTGCGGATTTTCTCCTGGCCGGAGAGTTCTTTCACCTTGGCCTCGAGTTCCTCGTAGCTTCCGCCGAATTCTTCCCAGAGGTTGGGGAGGGCCTCATGGTAGCGGGGCGAGAGGTTGACGTATGCGTCGCCCTGCCATGTGCAGTTCACGTTGAAGTACCAGTTCTTGGGCGCAGCGTAGTCGATGCCGATGTTTGCACAGTACTGGGGAGTGGAGCCGAGATAGTAGTTGTTGAGGTATACTGTCTGAGTGGTGTCGGGGTACATGCCGTTCTCGAAGGAGCGAGTGCCCTGGGGGTTGCTCTTGTACTGGAAGCGTGAGTACATACCGGCGAAAGTGGCTGTAATCGAGGGAGTGATTTTGTATGCCATACCCAGCTCGACGCCTTTGTATACGCGCTTGACGCCGGTGAGGATGTAGTTGGCATATGTCTGGTACTCGTCGTCGTAGAAGCCGTTGCGCTCGATGGCGTTGTCGACATCGGTGTAGAAGGCTGTCACGGCACCGCGGAAGCGGCGGTAGTTCCAGATGTAGCTGAGGTCGGCCGAGAAGTCACGTTCGTTCTCGACGCCGTTCACGATAGTGTTCTTGATACGGGGAGCGATGAATACCTGGTCGAAGAGCGGGGCGCGTGTGCCGTACTCGATGTGTGCGGCAAACTGGTTGCGGCCGTCGAGCTTGTAGACAGCGCCGGCCTTGGCCGATACGTTGTCGAAGCGGAGCATGTCGCTCTTGCCCTTGGAGTCGTTGGGAGCGCGGCCGTTGCGCATCTTGCCGTCGCGCTGGTACTGTGTGTAGCTCATCTGCAGGCCGTAGTTTACGTCCCACTTGGCGGTGTTGACAGTGTTCTGGAGCCATGCTTCTGCGCGGAGAGCGTCGATGTCGTAGTCGTAGCCGAAGCGGTCGCCCTTGCCTACGCGGCGGTTGGGGTTGTCGATGTCGTTCTGGAGGTTGCCGGGCATGATGCCTACTTCGCGGTAGCTGAAGGGGTCGATGTCAAGCCAGAACTCGCCGCCCATGAGGTCGCGGACGGTCTTGTAGTTGTGGCTGCGGGTGTAGTTGAACGATACGCCTGCCTGCAGCGCCATGTAGCTGTTGAGGCGGGTGTTGATATATGAGCTGAACATGCCCACGAGCTGGTGGTTGGTGCGGTTCTCCATGATGTATGACGAGCCTTTCTTGTCGGCTTCGGGGAGATGCTCGTTCTCGGCGTTGTTGAGGTAGTTGACCTGGTAGAGTTCGTCCCACTTGATCTGGCGGAATGCCTCGTCATGCTCCCACAGAGATGTGTAGAGCTCTGCTGCGGCCTCGTCGTCGCGGCTGCGGAAGTAGCTGGGGAGGTACTTGTAGTACGAGGGGTTGGGGTCGGTGGCGTTGAAGTAGTTGAGCGCGGTGCGGTTGTAGTATACCGAGCGGAATGCCGCCGAAGTGTTGAGGGTTGTGTTTCCCTTCTTGAATATCCAGTTGAGGATAGCGGTGGGGTCGAAGGTCTCTGTTATGCGCGACGAACGTTTCTCGCCGTTCTGATAACCCCAGTCAGGGTTGTAGAGGTTGGTGCCGGCGAGGTCATATGCCTCCTGCACTGTCGGACGGCCTGTGGCGCGCTGTGTCGGGCCGCCGAAGGCGGTGAGTGTCAGCGAGTGCTCGGCGTTGAATTTCTTCTCGATCGAGAGGAAGAGGCCTGCCGAGTTGTAGAATGTACCCTTCATGACGCCTTCCTTGGCATAGCGGCCGATGGCGCTGACGGTGAATGCCCAGCCCTGACGGTTGAGGCCTGTCGAGTAGGTGGCCATCGCGCGCATCATGTAGTTGGAGTTGGTGAAGGCTACAGAGCCGTTGAAGCCGGGGGCGTAGAGGTCGGTGGTGGTGTTGTAGTTGACCGAGCCGCCGATGTCGCCGAAGCCGTAGTTTGCCGCGTCCATGCCGACCGAAGTGGTCTTGTTGCGGAATGCGCGGCTTGTCATGCCCAGGAGGGTAGAGTAGCTGAACGAGCCGCGGACGAGGTCGTTCATGCGCAGACCGTTGATGTACACGCTCTGGTACTGGTTGTCAAGGCCGCGGTAGCGGAAGTACATCGGGCCGAAGTTGTACGATGCCGTGTTGTAGTAGATGTTGTCGTTGGCACCGGTGAGGGCTGCCACGCTCTGTGCCGAGCCTTCGTCGTCGTTGAGAGCAGCCTCGTCGAAGACAAGGTCGCCGAGCTCGCCGTAGAAGTCGTCGTTCTCGGTAGTGCTTGCCGGCATCAGGCGTACCTCGCCTACATTGAAAGTACCGTGGCCGATGGCGACGTCGCGTGTTGCACTGTCATAGCCGGCGCAGTCCACGATAAGGAAGCTTTGGATGTCATCAGGAGTAGTGAGCCTGAAGTGTCCGTTGAAGTCAGTGACGGCTCGAGAGTTCTGGCCGTTCAGCAATACGGTCGCACCGCTCACGGGGCTGCCTGAATTGCCGTTTACCACCACTCCGGTGAGAGTGGCGGCAGAAGCTGTAAGGGTCGGCAATAGAGCCGCCGCTAACAGCATAAAGAACAGTCTGAGTTTCATATCTATTGATTATGTGTTGTGATGTTTCAGGGCGAAAAGGGTGAAATTGCGTCAAAATTAGCAAAAAATATTCAAAATATGCAAGCGAATATGTCTTAAAATATAATAAGGTGTGCTTTTTAACATTTGCGCTCCCGCCTTGCGGCGGCAAAATCCTACTGTATGAGGCGACTATGCGCCGAGGCGAGCTTGCAGCGGACGTACTCCGACTCGAAGTTGGGCGTGAAAATGCCTTTGCCGAGCTTGCTTTCTATCTCGGCGATGCTCCAGAAGCGGCCGCCGTCGAGCTCGTCTGAGGGTCTGGGGGCGGCGGGGCTGATGGTGATGAAAACGTGCACCAGTTCTCTCTCGCGCTGAGACTCAAACACATATCGGTCGAGCAGCGTCGGGGCGAACTCCTCCAGCCCCAGCTCTTCGCGGGCTTCACGCCGCAGGGCGTCGGCGAGCTCCTCGCCGTAGTCGATGTGTCCGCCCACGGCAGTATCCCACTTGCCGGGCTGTATGTCCTTCCATTCGGGGCGCTTCTGCAGATACAGGTTACCGTCGTGGTCGAATACATGCAGATGTACCACCGGGTGCAGCAGCATCGAGCCGCCGTGGCACTCGCCCCGTGTGGCCTTGCCTGTCACCGAGCCATCGGGGTCTACAATCGGGAACAGCTCCCGGGCATTGTCAGTCATCATATCTTATACCTTACTGTTTGATTCTTTTCAAAAGACATACCCCATCAGCCTGAGTATGAACGGAGCCAGCAGCGTCGTGAGCAGGCCGTTGAGGGTCAGGCCGAGCGACGAGAAGGCGCCGTAGCGGTCGCTGCGTTCCATTGCCGCCGAGGTGCCGACGGCATGCGCGGCGGTGCCGATAGAGAGGCCTGTCGCCATAGGGCTCTTGACTCTCCCGAGTTTCATGATTTTAAAGCCTGTCATGCCGCCGAAAATGCCAGTCGACACCACGATGGCGGCGGTAAGGGGCGGGATGCCACCCACCGACTGCGCTATCTCCATCGCTATAGGCGTGGTGACAGCCTTCGGTGCCAGCGACATGACGACTTCGCGCGATGCGCCGAACAGT
Source organism: Muribaculaceae bacterium (assembly GCA_029057255.1). GTDB lineage: Bacteria > Bacteroidota > Bacteroidia > Bacteroidales > Muribaculaceae > CAG-873. The sequence continues at coordinate 10,802 of JAICZO010000450.1, forward strand.
TCTGCAAAAATGACTACCGAAACTACTCCGGCCACACATCCTGCCATTTCGGCTATGATGAGCGGCAGCATCTGCTTCTTGATGGTCTCCAGCTGTTTGTACAGAGGGACGCCGAGGGCCACCACGGCCGGCTTCAGCCACATGTCGATATATCCGCCGGCCTCCTGGTACGTGCCGAAATCTATGCCGAGGCCAAGCAGCAGGCATATCATCACTGCGATAGAGATGAGGATGGGGTTGAGCAGACGCAGGCCTGTGCGGCGCTGCACATACTGCGCTCCGACATAGCTGACGAAGGTCATCGCTATGAGGAAGAACTTATTGGTGAAGAACTCCATTGCTTCAGAAGGTTTTTGCAGCGCGGCGGCGCTTGATGTTCAACAGACGGCTGTGGCGTGCCCATTGGTGAGCGCGGCCCGTGACCAGAATAATGACTATCGTGCTCAGAACCGATGCCCCGACGATAGGCCACCATTCCTGCCGGAGTATGCCGAGACAGTTCATGATGCCTATTCCCGCGGGCACGAAGAAGAAGCCGAGATTATGAACCAGAAAATCTGCCACCCTCTCTACCTGGTGCAGCTTGACGATGCCGGCTTTGAGCGACGCCGCAAGAGCGACCATACCTATTACGCTCGACGGCAGCGGGCATCCGGTGAGCCATACAATCAGCTCACCAAGAGCAAGAAAGGCGAATAATACGCCACATTGTACAAACATAAAATCTTTCTACCTGTTTATAACGGCCGCAAAGATACGCCTTTTCCTTTTAAAACGGTCACAAAAACTGAAAAATCAGGCAGAGAGGCCGGTCCCTTTGCGGGTTTTAACACTTGCGCCAGCGCTACATAAAATAGCTTAAGGCTGAAACTCTGCCCACTGTAGCAGCGTTACGCTAATGGTCGCCGGGAGTCGGCAGGCCTAATTAATTTTTATTAATAAAGAAATTTTTCCTTATTTGACCTACAAGCCAAAAAAAATTCATATCTTTGCACTCGATAAACAAGGCGCGGGCATCAGCTTGCGCCACAGATTAAAAAGAAAGCAACAAACATTAAACACCACATATTTTTTCAAGCACACAATGAGCAATATTGAAGAAATCAAGAAAGCCCGTGTAGCCGAGATCAAAGCTGACCTCGCCAAATACGGCATCGAAGGCACAACAGAAGTTGTGTACAACCCCTCTTATGAAGAGCTCTTCGAGCAGGAAACTCTCCCCACCCTCGAAGGCTACGAGCGCGGTGTCGTTACCGAGCTCGGTGCAGTCAACGTGATGACCGGCGTTTACACCGGCCGCTCGCCCAAAGACAAATTCATCGTCCTCGACGAAAAATCGAAAGACACCGTATGGTGGACTACTCCCGAATACCCCAACGACAACAAGCAGGCCAGCGAAGAGGCTTGGAAAGCTTGCAAGAACCTCGCAGTAGAGGAACTCTCCGGCAAGAAGCTCTATGTTGTCGACGGCTTCTGCGGCGCTAACAAGGACACCCGCATGGCTGTCCGCTTCATCATGGAAGTGGCATGGCAGGCTCACTTTGTGACCAACATGTTCATCCGCCCCACTGCTGAAGACCTCGCCGACTTCACTCCCGACTTCATCGTCTACAACGCTTCCAAGGCTAAGCTCACCAACTACAAGGAACTCGGCCTCAACAGCGAGACAGCTGTTGTCTTCAACATCTCGACCCGCGAGCAGGTTATCATCAACACATGGTACGGCGGCGAAATGAAGAAGGGTATGTTCTCGATGATGAACTACTACCTCCCCCTCAAGGGCATCGCTTCGATGCACTGCTCGGCCAACACCGACCTCAACGGCGAGAACACAGCTATCTTCTTCGGCCTCTCCGGCACAGGTAAGACAACCCTCTCGACCGACCCCAAGCGTCTCCTCATCGGTGACGACGAACACGGCTGGGACGACAACGGCGTCTTCAACTTCGAAGGCGGCTGCTACGCAAAGGTTATCAACCTCGACAAAGAAAGCGAGCCCGACATCTACAAGGCTATCTGCCGCAACGCTCTCCTTGAGAACGTTACCGTTAAGGAAGAAGGTGTCATCGACTTCGCTGACAAGAGCGTCACAGAAAACACCCGCGTAAGCTACCCCATCGACCACATCGAGAAGATCGTTAAGCCCATCAGCCACGGTCCCGCTGCCAAGAACGTTATCTTCCTCAGCGCCGACGCTTTCGGTGTGCTTCCTCCCGTGTCGATCCTCGACCCCGAGCAGACAAAGTACTACTTCCTCAGCGGCTTCACCGCTAAGCTCGCCGGTACAGAACGCGGCATCACCGAGCCCACCCCCAGCTTGAGGGCTGGGGTGGGACAGGCCTACCACGGGGGGCA
>JAICZO010000451.1 GCA_029057255.1 Muribaculaceae bacterium
CCGAGAAGCTGGATAAGCTCTTCACTACCGATCGCTCTGAGTTTGAAAAGAAATGGGATGACATCCGCATCTTCATCGTCTACGGCATGCTCACCGACGAGAAGTTCTGCGACGCCGCTATGAAGTTCATGCTCCTGCGCGACACCGAGGGCCGTTACTTCACCCCCGAAGAGTACAAGACCCTCGTCGAGTCGTCGCAGACCAACGCCGACGGCAAGATTGTCTATCTCTACGCCACCGACGCCACCGCCCAGTACAACTATATAAAGGCTGCCAACGACAAGGGCTACAACGTGCTCCTGCTCGACGGCCAGCTCGACAACCACTTCGTCGGACTGCTCGAGCGCAAGTTCGAGAACACCGAGCTTGTGCGTGTCGACTCTGACGTCATCGACAACCTCATCCGCAAGAGCGACCGTCGCAATGCCGGCCTGACTCCCGTCGAGACCGCTATTCTCTCGCGACTCTTCGAAGTCGATGCCGACAAGGTCGAGAAGGCTTCGTTCGGCGTACAGTTCGAGGCTCTCTCTCCCGACAGCCAGCCCATAGTGCTGACACAGAACGAGTATATGCGTCGTATGAAAGAGATGGCCGCCCTCCAGCCCGGCATGAACTTCTACGGCGAGCTGCCCGACAGCTACTCGCTGGTAGTCAACACCGAGCATCCCCTCGTCAAGTCGATTTGCGAGCGTGCCGACAAAGCCCTCGGCGACGTTGTCAAGCCCCTGCTCGACACCATCGACGAGAAGAACGCGCAGGCCGACGCGATACGCAAGGCTGCCGGTTCCGAACCCCTCTCGGCTGAGAACGAGCAGCGCATCAAGGACCTCGAGAAAGAAGTCGAGGACGTACGTGCAAAGCAGTCCGAGGCCATCGCGGCATATGCCTCGCAGGCGCCCGAAGTAAGCCAGCTCGTCGACCTGGCGCTACTCGGCAACGGACTGCTCCGCGGCCGCAGCCTGAGCGACTTCATAGCCCGCTCGATAAGCATGATGAAGTGAGAGCTTAAACTATCTTAGTCAAGTTTTAAACTCTTTTATCGCTTAAGGACAAGGAAATTAGCCGCAGTTCTTGTTATTCTTATAAGAAATGAAAAACACTGCATCCCTCGTCCTTACTATCGAGTAGTGATACTGGGTTTTAAGGCTCTCATAAATAAATAGTTGAAACGTGGAAGCTCCCCGTCGGCACCTGTCGGCGGGGAGCTTTTGTGTCAGAGGGCGCCTACAGTATGCCCAGGTGGCGGAACATCGCCTCGTAGTACGCCGCCTTCTTCTCGACGGCAAGAGGGTAGGCGCGGCTTGTCGACGGCATGCGCCATATTTCGAGGCCGTCGTCGGCCACGACGTGGCGTCCCATGCCCGGCGCGTCGGTTTCTGTTATCGAGGCAAGGACTTCGGAGGCCTTCTCGCCGGTGGTGGCCACGGCATGGCACTCCGGCATCGAGGCGAGCAGAGCCGCCAGAGGCACCGGCTCGACCACTTCAAGAAACTTGTCGCTCGCGTTGCCCTTGAGGCGCCTTGCCTTGCGCACGGTGTCGCTCAGGGCGATGTGCCGCTCGGTCATCAGCCTGGTGATGGCGTCAAGGTCAAAGCGCTTTTCCTCAGGGATATAGAGCGCGTTCTTGTCGCCGAGAAAGAGCAGCCCCATTATGCGCCAGAAGTCATTTGTCGGGTTGGGGTAGTAGAAATCCATGCTCCAGCGGTGAGCGCCCGGAGGGAATGTGCCCATAATCAGCACCTTCGCGCCCTGGGGCATGAAAGGCTCCCACGGATGGTTCTCGACCGGAAGAAAATTGTTGGTGTCCATAGTCATATAACACGCGTAGTCAAAGTATTTGCGCCGTTGCCGCGGCAATTTTTTATTGCAAAATTAATCAAAAATAACTATCTTTGCGCTCGCATGATGTGCTCTTGACATTATAACGATTCTTAACATATCACTCATATATAGCTAAATGAGACATTTACGACTATTTATCATCGCTGTTGCCGCGTCAGCAATGTTCCTGACGGGCTGTACGGCGCCTAAAAAGGTGATTTACTTTGAAGACGCCCAGGTGATACCCTCCGAGTTGCTTAACCAGATTCCTGTTGTCGTTGACCCCGTCATCAATGTCGGCGACCTGCTCAACATCCAGGTGGCGAGTCTTAACATGACAGCAGCAGCGCCTTTCAACAAAGGCAACTATATCGACCAGGACGGTCACGTGTCGAGGATGACATCCGGCTCGTCGTCGTCGATGAGCGGAGGCCTCGAGGCTTCGACCGACTACTATCTCGTCAACTCGGAAGGCTGCATCGAGTTCCCCATACTCGGCACCGTCAAGGTGGTCGGCATGACCAACGAGCAGGTGGCTCAGATGATATGCAACGAGATATATCCCAAGTATATAACCGACCGCCCCGTAGTCGACGTCCGTCTGATGAACTTCCGCGTGACCATGCTCGGAGCCGTGCGCAGCCCCGGCGTATACCAGTCGCGCAACGGCCGCATGACATTCACCGAGGCCATCGCTATGGCAGGCGACCTCGACATCAAAGGCAGCCGTGACAACATCCTCCTCTTCCGCACGAACGCCGACGGCACTCACGAAGTACACCGTCTCGACATTCACGACCGCGATTTCCTCCTCTCACCCTACTATAATCTCCAGCAGAACGACCTTATTTACATCGAGCCCAACAAGTCGATGCGTCACGCCGCATGGCAGATGAACCCGGCTGTGAACATCACTATCGGCTTCCTCGGCACTACGATGTCGCTCTTCTCTTTCATTGTAGGTATTATCAATCTCACAAAATAACATCGAAGCGTAGATGGAAAACTTAGATAACGAGCAGAACAAGAAGGTAGCAAAAGAAGATACGTTCGACACTACCGGATTGCTCTTAGCCTTACTCGCAAACTGGAAATGGTTTGTGCTCAGTGTTGCCGTGTGTCTCGTAGGTGCTTATTTCTACCTGGCAAAGCAGATACCGATGTATCAGGTCAACGCGTCGATCTATCTTAACGTACAGCATCAGAGCCAGGCCAACCCCCTGTCGATGACCTCGGACCTTGTCGGCATCAAGAACTACATCGACGAGACCGAGCTTGAAGTCCTCAAGTCAAAGAACAGCGTCATCCGCATCGTCGACACCCTCGGTCTGGCATACAGCTACTACTCGAAGGGCAAACTCCGCAACATCCCCCTCTACGAGGACAACGTCATCACGGCAAGTCTCGACTCGATATCGCTCCGCTCGCTCAAGGCGCCGATTGATATCGAAGTGTCGTCGGACGGCGACGGCGTATACGACATCGAAGCCACCACATACTTCAACGGTGTCGAGCAGAAAGAGAATCTCAGCAAGGTAGAGCTGCCCGTCGACATCGAGCTGTCGCAGGGCACAGTGTCGCTGTCGCGCACAGCAGGTGCCGGCAACCTCAAAGGCACACAGGTAATCAAAATCCGCAACCCGCGCGCAGTGGCAGGTGCAGTGGCCGCATCGCTCAACATACAGTTTGGCCGCAACACCGACAAAATCATCCGTGTAAGCTGCACCACCGACAACATCAAGCGCGGTGCCGACATCATCGACGCCCTGCTGCACTTCTACAACCGCAACATCATCGAGGATCAGAACCGCTCGGCCGTACAGACCGAGGCGTTCATCCTTGACCGTCTCGTCATGATTTCGGGCGAGCTCAAGGACGTCGAGGATCGTCTGCAGGCATACCGACAGACACACAACATCACCGATATCCAGGCGCAGGCAGGCATGAGCCTCGGCCTTCAGAACGACTACGAGCAGCAGCTCGCCAACTTCGACACCGAGCTCGGCATCCTCAAGGAGATTGAAGCCATCGTGTCGAACTCCGAGTCGTTCCAGACCCTTCCCTCTGCTGTCAACAACCCCACGGTATCAGGCTCGATAGAGTCATATAACCGCAAGGTGAGCCAGCTCAACCGCACCCTCGAAGGCCTCACGCCCGACAATCCCCTCGTGCAGACAATGCAGGAAGAACTCAGCCGCGAGAAGGTGCGCATCCTGCAGAACATCGAGTCGGTGCGCCGCACCCTGCAGGCACAGCGCGGCACAGTCGTCGCCCTCGAGAACAAGAGCACGAGCCGCCTTGCTGTCACACCCTCGCTTGACAAGGGACTCCAGGAGATTTTCCGCGAGCAGCAGGTTAAGGTGAACATCTACACCTTCCTCCTGCAGCGCCGCGAGGAGATAGCCCTTCAGAAGACTCTCGCCACCAATACCGCCCGCCTCATCGACGACCCGCAGGGCTCCGGTCCGGTGTCGCCTGTCAAGGCTTCGATCTACGGTCTCGCCCTCATCCTCGGCCTCGCCATCCCCGCACTTATTATCTTCGTGCGCCGCATGCTCTTCCCCATCTTCAGCGACCAGGAAGAACTCGAGCGCATCACAAGCGTGCCCATCCTCGGCGAGATATGCCAGAACGACGGTGCCAAAGACGCCGACGTTGTCGTGGGCGAGAACGTATCCACACCTATTGCCGAGCTCTTCCGACTGCTCCGCAACAATATCTCCTTCACCCGCCACGGAGCTGACAGCAAGGTCATCCTCGTCACATCGTCGGTGTCGGGCGAAGGCAAGACTTTCATCGCCACCAACCTCGCTCTTACATATGCGCTGATGGGCAAGAAAGTGCTTGTCGTCGGTCTTGACCTCCGTCGCCCGATGCTCGCACACCGCTTCGGCCTGACCAACCAGCGCGGTGTCACGACATTCCTCTCGGGACAGGAA
>JAICZO010000452.1 GCA_029057255.1 Muribaculaceae bacterium
GTGTCCGGGAGGGGGCCCCATAGGCGGTCTGCCGCCACCGTGGAAACGGCGTCCGGGACCTTCGCCGTCGAAGTCTGTCGAGGGTGTCTTGCCTTTGCCGAAGGTGTTGAACTTGTAGCTGAACGACAGCATGACGTAGCGGGTCAGCGAGTTGTAGCGGGTGTCGTCGATGTAGTTGGCGGTGATGTTGCGGCGGATGTTGGAGCGCTGTCCGAGGATGTCGTAGGCGTTCAGCGACACTGTTGCCTGACGGCCGCGCAGGAACTGGTATGAAATCGAGGCGTTCCACATCCATGTGCGTGTGTCGTAGCCTGCCGAGTAGCCCGAGGTGGCGTCGTAGTTGAGGTCGGTGTTCAGCACGATGCCGATGGGGGTGTTGTAGGTGGCGTAGAAGGAGCCGCCGTAGGTGTGGACGGTGCGGTTGGAGCCTTTCTGCACGGTGTTAGTGACGTTCTGCAGGCGGTAGTTGGGGCGAAGCTCGAACTCGAGGTACTCGGGGCGCCATGCCAGGCCGAAGCTCTCGCCGACCATCATCGAGCCTGAGCGGTTGCGCAGACCGTTGTTGAAGCCGATGCTGTTGGAGTATGATACGAAGAGGTGGTTGTTGAACGTGAAGGCCTTGTTGCCCGTGAAAGGCAGCGATATCATGTTCATGCCGCGGATGCTCCATACGCCGTCGACGTTGCGGTAGCGTGTTGTCTGGCCGCCTGTCTCGGGGTTGAAGTCGGTGGTCGACACGATAGAGTTCTGGTTGTACTGGGCGTTGACCATCGCCATTATCGAGCGCTGTGCTTCAGGGTTGAAGTCCTGGAAGCGCACGTTGACGTTATGCGCAAATGTCGGGTTCAGGTCGGGGTTACCGATGACGATGCGTAGAGGGTCCGACATGTCGGCCACAGGCTGCAGCTGTGTCATTGAGGGCTGCGACGAGCGTCCGTTGTAGAAGAGGTTGACGCTGCGGTTACGGCTCATCTTGTAGCGGTAGCGGAGGAAGGGCGCGAAGTTGAGCACCGTGCGCCGCGGGATGTTCTTGTCAGAGTTTATAAGGTTGCGCGACTGCGACATCTGAGGCACGAGCGAGAGGCCGACGTTGAGGTTGGAGGCCTTGCTTACGTGTCTGAAGCCGACGCGTATGTCCTGGTTCATGTAGTCGTTGCGGAAGCGGTTCGACAGGTCGGCGTTGAACACCTCGCTGTCGGATATCACCGGCTCGCCGTTCCATCCGTCGGGGAAGCTTACGGGGTGGTCGTAGACGAGCTTGTCGGCGTTGTTCCACCGGTAGGAGAAGTTGTAGGAGAGTGTCAGGAAGTTGCCTTTGGAGATGTCGCCGAGAGGCTCGGTCCATGTAGCGCGGGCGCTCACGGTGTTGCTCCATGTGTGGTTGTCGGCATACTGGTCGTAGAGGTCGACAGAGTCGTTGAAGAGATAGAACTTGTTGCGGGAGTATGTGTTGGAGTTCTCGCGCACGTTGCTCATGCGGTAGTTGGCCATGATCGAGAATGACCGGCCCTTGCGCGAGCGGAAATTATGGTTGAAGATGATGCGTCCGCCGAACTCGAAGGAGTGTCCCGACGAGCTGCCTCGGTTGATGCTTCGTGTCACTTCGGTGCGGTTGCGGTCGCCGGCGAAGGTCGACGAGGAGTCGTTGCTGTAGGAGTCATTGTAGTTGAGCGAGACGTTGGGTCTGAACTCGAAGGTATTGAAGCTGTCGGGCTTCCACTGCAGGCGGAAGTCGGCCCGGAAGTTATGGCCTTTGTCGCGCGACAGTTTGCGCGAGCTCTGTGTCGACGAGGAGTCTTCGAAGAGATACTGGCGCTCCGATGAAGTGCGGGTGTCGCGGTCGGTGTGGCTGTACATCACGTCGCCGCCCACGCGGAAGCGCTCGCCCTTGCCGACATTGAAGTTCATGCCTATCGACTGCGAGGACGTGATGCCGTTGTCGCCACCGAAGCGGCGGAAGCGTCCAGAGGCGCCGTCGGCGAAACCGGGCTGGTTGATATTGTTTGCCGCCCCGAGGAATGTGATCTGGTTCTCGCCCCAGAAGCGGTTGACTGTGAAGTTGCCGCGGTAGCGGTTGTCGGTGCCGTATCCGGCCTCGACGTTGCCGAACCAGCCTTTCTTCATGTTTTTCTTGACGGTGAGGTTAATGACGGTCTCGTCCTCGCCGTCGTCGACACCCGTCATGCGGGCCAGGTCGCTCTTGCGGTCGACGACCTGGAGCTTGTCGACAATGTCGACGGGCAGGTTGCGCGAGGCCACGGTGGGGTCGTCGCTGAAGAACTCCTTGCCGTCGATGAGAATCTTTGACACCTCCTTGCCGTTGGCCGTAATCTTGCCCTCGGAGCTTACTTCGACGCCGGGGAGGCGCTTGAGCAGGTCCTCGACCACGGCGTTGGGCTGGGTCTTGTATGACGCCGCGTTGAACTCGACGGTGTCTTCCATCACCTTCATCGGTGTGCGGATGCCGGTGACGACGGCATCCTTGAGCACGATAGAGCTTTCCTTGAGGACGAATGTCTTGAGCCGGACGTCGGCGTCGCCGACAGTCACGTTGCGGTACTCGGGGCTGAAGCCTACGTACGAAGCCTCCACGATATATTTGCCGGCCTTGAGCCGCTCGATGCGGAACTGACCGGAAGCGTTAGTCACTGCGCCTTTGACAAGGCTTGAATCTCTTTGGGCGAGGACGCGGACAGATGCCTGGATGAGCGCTTCGCCCGATGGATCAGTTACGTTTCCAAGAAGCGTGGCGGCCATCACGGTCGCCACGTTCAGGAATGCAAAAACCATCAAAACAATTAGATTTCTCAATTCGCTCATTTTCATGATGCAAAGTTATGCAAACTTATGATATGTCACAACGGACTCTCTACAATTTCGGCGGTATTGTCGACAAAACCGCCGTTTTTAAACGACAAAAGCGCCTCTCCCGGAGTGGAAGAGGCGCCTTGAGGTTTCATATCAGAGCGTGTATCACTCGGAGCATTTTGCTACGATGAACTCGCGGTTGAGGCGTGCGATGTTGCTCAGAGGGATGTTCTTGGGGCATTCGGCGGCACATGCACCGGTGTTGGTACAGTTACCGAAGCCGAGCTCGTCCATCTTGCGCACCATAGCGCGGGCACGGCGCTTGCGCTCTACCTGGCCCTGGGGCAGGAGTGCGAACTGGCTAACCTTCGCCGATACGAAGAGCATAGCCGAGCCGTTCTTGCATGCTGCCACACAGGCGCCGCAACCGATGCAGGTAGCCGAGTCCATGGCGGTGTCGGCGATTTCCTTGCTGATGGGGAGGTTGTTGGCATCCTGGGCACCGCCGCAGTTGAACGATACGTAACCGCCTGCCTGCTGGATCTGGTCGAAGGCGTTGCGGTTGACCATAAGGTCGCGGATTACGGGGAATGCAGCCGAGCGCCAGGGTTCGATGGTGATGGTGTCGCCGTCTTTGAACTTGCGCATGTGGAGCTGGCATGTTGTGATGCCCTGCACGGGGCCGTGGGGATGGCCGTTGATATAGAGCGAGCACATACCGCAGATACCTTCGCGGCAGTCGCTGTCGAATACTACGGGTTCTTCGCCACGCTCGACGAGCTGCTGGTTGAGCATGTCAAGCATCTCGAGGAAGCTGCTTCCGGTGGAAACGTTGTCGAGAGAGTAGTTGACGAACTGTCCTTTCTCTTTGGGACCACGTTGACGCCAAATTTTCAGTTTTACGCTGATAGTATTTTCCATTTTACGATTTTGATTCTTTGGTAGCGGCTGTCGCCTCGGGGATTTTTCCCACGGGTTCGAGCCGCCGCGTGGTTGAGTTATCAGGATTTGTAGTTACGTGTCTGAACCTGGATGGCTTCGTACTTGAGGGGCTCTTTGAGGAGGATGGGTTTCTCGTTGTCGCCTGTGTACTTCCAGCAGCTTACATACATGTACTTGTCGTCGCGACGGGCGGCTTCGCCGTCGGGAGTCTGGTATTCTTCGCGGAAGTGAGCGCCGCAGGATTCGTTGCGGTTGAGGGCGTCGATAGCCATCATCTTTGCGATGACGAGGAAGTCTTCGAGGCGGAGAGCCTTTTCGAGCTCGGTGTTGAGGTCGTCGGCGCGGCCTACGACACGGAGGTCGGTGTAGAATTCCTTGCGAACTTCCTCGATTTCGTCAAGAGCCTTGACGAGGCTCTGGAGTGTGCGGCCCATACCCACGAGGTTCCACATCACGTGGCCGAGACGCTTGTGGATTTCGTCGGGGCTCTTTGTACCCTTGATGTCCATGAGCTTCTGGATGCGTGAGCGGACGTCAGCCTCTGCCTTGTCGAACTCGGGTGCCGATGTGCTGAAGCGGGGCACCTTGATCTGGTCGCTGAGGTAGTTCTGCATAGTGTAGGGGAGCACGAAGTAGCCGTCGGCGAGACCCTGCATGAGAGCCGATGCGCCGAGACGGTTTGCGCCGTGGTCGGAGAAGTTGCACTCGCCGATGGCGAAGAGACCCTTGATAGAAGTCTGGAGCTCGTAGTCGACCCAGATACCGCCCATAGTGTAGTGGCTGGCGGGGAAGATCATCATAGGAGTCTCGTAGGGGTTGTCATCGGAGATCATCTGGTACATGTCGAAGAGGTTGCCGTAGCGGTCGCGGACGACGTCTTCGCCAAGACGCTGGATGGCGTACTTGAAGTCGAGGTATACGGCGTTGCCCGTACCTACGCCGTAGCCTGCGTCGCAGCGCTCTTTGGCGGCACGCGATGCGATGTCACGGGGGCAGAGGTTACCGA
>JAICZO010000453.1 GCA_029057255.1 Muribaculaceae bacterium
GTGCGGCGGGGTGCTGGCTGCGGATGAAGGCGTTGATGCGGGCGGCCTGCGGGTCGTCGGCGTCGTCGGTGTCGGCGGAGCTTTCCGCCGGCAGGTTCTCCTGCTCTTCGCGAGCGAGCATCTCGGCATAGTCGGGGGTAGGGTTGAAAATCATGCGCTCGAGCATGCGTTCTTCCTCGGGTGTGACCGTGCCGTATGTGCGCAGGAATGTGTCGATGACGTCGACCGTCTGCTTGGCCTCCGGCTCGTCGTCGGCGGGGTAGAAGTCGGCCCAGGCCTCGCCGTGTGCCGCGAAGGCCAGGGTGCGGCGGTCGGCGCACATCAGGGCGAGCCGCTCCTGCAGGGCGGCGGTCTCCTCGTCGCAGCGAGCGGCGCCGTGGCGCAGTAGCAGCAGCGGCAGTATTGTAGCCGACGGCATGGCCTCCATGAGCAGGCGCAGGGCGTCGGCGTCGGCCTGGGGCAGCGGCATGCCGTCGGGCACGCTCAGGCATCGCTCGAGCAGAGCTGTTGTTCCGGTGTTCTCCATCGTTCTACCAGTTTCCGAGAGTGGCGTTGAATATCAGCTCCACCAGCTCCTTGCATATCTCCTCGCACAGCTGGTCCTGCACGTCGGTGAGCATCTCCGACGAGGGGAAGTCGCGGTAGGCGCTGAATGTCTGGTCGACGTCTTTGCCCTCCGCCTTGTTGTCGATGTACTTGAGGCGCACGCTGATGGTGAGGCGGGTCATCGAGGCGAGGGCGTTCTCGGTGACGGCCTGGGGGGTGAGGTTGTAGCCGGTGATTTCGCCTTCGATTTCGAGGTCCGACGCGCCGTCGGTGGTCTGCAGACGGGTGTTCTTGGATATGTAGTCGAGCAGCTGGTTCTCGAACATCTGCTGCAGGGGCGGGTATACGAGCGCTGCGCGTATCGGGAACTCCGACACGTGCACCGTGTGGTATACGTTGTAGTCGAGAGCCGAGCCGTTCATTTTGATGCTTATGCGGCAGCCTGTCATCGACACGGCGGCGAGCATCAGCAGCGGCAGTATGACTCTGAGGTATTTATTCAAGACCATATTCTTTTATTTTACGGTAAAGTGTGCGCTCCGAGATGTTGAGCTCGCCTGCCGCGGCCTTGCGTCGGCCTTCGTGGCGCTCGAGGGCGCGGCGTATCATCTCGCGCTCGCCGGCCTCGAGGGTTGCGGGCTTCTCGTCGGGCAGCACTTCGGAGTAGTTGACATCGCTGCACGGCGCCGTGTCGAGGGGCACGGGCTGTGCGGGCTGGCGCACCACGATCGACGTCGGGAATACCTTGCGGCTGTCGTCGGCGGGGGCGTATATGTCGTCCGGCTCGCGGCGGCCGAAGCTGTCGAGCTGCGCCTGCATCTTGTCGAGGCGCTGCTGGAGGTTGAAGACCATCGACAGCAGCATTTCGCGCTCGCGCTCATAGCTGTGCGCGGCGCCCCCGGCCACGGGCATGTAGCTTGCCGAGATGTCGGGCAGGTAAGAGCGGAGGGTGGCGGCGGTGACTATCGAGCCGCCCTCGAAGAGCGCTATCTGCTCGACGACGTTCTTGAGCTGACGCACGTTGCCGGGCCAGCGGTAGTGGCGCATGGTGTCGTCGGCATCCTCGGCGAAAGTCACTTCGGGCATGCGGTAGCGCTCGGCGAAGTCTGCGGCGAAGCGGTGTGTCAGCAGCCTGATGTCGCTGCCGCGGTCGCGCAGCGGCGGTATGTGTATCTGCACCGTCGACAGGCGGTAGTAGAGGTCCTCGCGGAAGCGTCCGTCGGCGACGGCGCGCAGCAGGTCGACGTTCGTGGCGGCCACGACGCGTATGTTGGTCTTCTGCACCGTCGACGAGCCTACCTTGATGAACTCGCCGCTCTCGAGCACGCGCAGCAGTCTTGCCTGCGTTGTCAGCGGCAGCTCGGCCACTTCGTCGAGGAAGATGGTGCCGCCGTTGGCCTCCTCGAAGTATCCCTTGCGGGAGTCTACGGCGCCGGTGAAAGCGCCCTTCTCGTGGCCGAACAGCTCCGAGTCGATGGTGCCTTCGGGGATGGCGCCGCAGTTGACGGCGATGTAGCGGGCGTGCTTGCGGGAGCTGAAGGCATGTATGATCTGCGGAAAGAATTCCTTGCCGGAGCCGCTCTCGCCTGTCACAAGCACCGACAGGTCGATGGGGGCCACACGGATGGCGCGCTCTATTGCCGCCGTGAGGGCGGGAGCGTTGCCTATGATGCCGAACCGTTGTTTGGCCTGTAGTACTGATGATGTCATTCTTTCTTTCGGATTCTTATTTTATGTCGCGGAGGCTGTACGTGCGCTGCTTGAGGAACTCGCCGAACTCCTCGGTGCTGCCCTGGTGCATCTTCTGCTCTTCGACGGTGATGGGCCGGCCGACGCTGATGTGGAGTGTCGAGCCGCACTTGCGGAAGACTTCGGCGGGCAGGCGCAGCGTGCGCAGCTGCCAGCTGACCAGGCCGAGGAAGTTGAACCAGGCGCTGTTGCTGCCGTGGAAGAAGATGGGCACCACGGGCACGTCCAGCTGCTGGATGAGGCGGATGATCGAGGGCTGCCATGTGCGGTCCTCCAGGCGCATGTGGCGGTTGAGCTTCGACACGGCGCCGGCGGGGAAGAAGCCTATGGGGTGTCCGCGGCGCACCTGCACGATGGCCTCCTTGATGCCGCGCATCGACACAGCCTTCTTGGCCGGGTCGTCGCTCGCGAGGGCGTCGACGGCGATGAAGTTGGGGCGCATGGCCGAGATGCGGTTGAGGATCATGTTGACCATCACCTTGTAGTCGGGGCGGCGCGAGGCCACCAGGTGTATGAGCGATATGCCGTCGAGGGCGCCGAAGGGGTGGTTGCTGACGGTGATGAAGGGAGTGCCTTCGGGGAAGGAGTCGAGCACGCTCTCGCCGTCGACGCGCAGCGTGATGCGGAAGTCCTCGAGGAGATGTCTGACAAAGGGCGCTCCCGGTGTGTCGAAGAACTTGTCATGCACGGCATTGACCTTGTCGACGTCGAGCCACGAGAGCACGCGCTCGACGAGCTTGCGGTGCCCCGCCAGCGACGGCACCATCTCCACGACATCGTCGCTGTCAAGCACCGTGCGCTTGACGGGCTTGCCGTCTTTGTCCAATATTTCTGCCATAAAAGTGATGTATGTCGGTTTTAACCTACAAAGATAAATAAAAAACGCGACATAGCATGCGGGTGTGCCGAAAATGAACTTTCGGGCCGCCCGGCTTGTTTCCTTTTCATAAGTTTCATCTATTTACATCACCTGTACTATGATTAAGAAATTTCTTGCGGTAACTGCCGTTGCTCTCTCCGCACTCTTCCAGTGTGGCACTGTCTCTGCCCAGAAGGCCGAGATTTCGCTCTCTTACGGAGCATACACTCAGATGGATGCCACCGACATGAAGGACGGATGGAAGCATGTCAACACTGCATGGGGCGCGCTCAACGCCGGGCTCAACTTCAGAGTGGCACGCAACATATGGGTCGGCCCCTCCTATACCTTCTCGTCGACCACCACCAAGGGCGGCCCCGAGCACTCCAATATCGCATACCATGCCGTCATGTTCAACGGCCGCTACCACTACTACAGCAACAGCATCGTGTCGCTGTACGCCAAGGCGGGTCTCGGTGTCGAGTTCAGCTACATGCAGCCCCGCCACGACGACAGCTACACCAAGGCCTACTGCGCCTTCCAGATAGTGCCCGTCGGCGCGCAGGTCGATCTCTCGCGCTCGTGGGCGATGTATGCCGAGGCCGGCTTCGGTGCGCAGGGCATCTTCCAGTTCGGCTTCAAATACCGCTTCTAAGTTATTCAGACCGCGCAAACAAAGGCAGGGGCTGTGTCGAATCCGACACAGCCCCTGCTGTAGGTTATTGTCGCGGTGTGATTACTTCACGAGGACTTTGCTTACCTTGTTGCCCTGACGACGGATGTAGAGGCCGTTTTCGGGGTTGGCAACGCGTACGCCCTGGAGGTTGAAGTATTCAACGGGAGCGTTGTTTTCGGTTGTTACGTTCTCGATGCCGGCTGCACTGAGGTCGAGTACGAAGGGAAGTTCAATCTGTGCGTTCTGAATCTGAACAGTACCTGCCTGGCCCAGGAGGTCACTTACAACGCACTTTTCGGCGGTCATGACGGTGATTTCTTCGCCTGCCTGAGTCTTGAGGTTGGAGAGAGCCATTGTGAATTCGGAGTCTTCCTGGCCCTTTTCGTCATAGCCCCATAAGAGGAAGGGGTTGCCCTGTCCGGCCGATCCGAGCTCGACGACGAATGCGGAGGCAGTCTTGTTGGCGAGGGCAACTGTGAATT
>JAICZO010000454.1 GCA_029057255.1 Muribaculaceae bacterium
GTTCTTTGTCGTCAGCCTTCATTGCTGCTTCGAGGTCGGCGAGCTTGTAGTGTACGTTTTCGTCAACGGGTACGTATACTTCGGTGGAGGCTGCCCAGAGTACTACGATGCGGTCGCAGCCTTTTTCGGCTTTGAATTTGCGGATGTCTTCGCGGAGCTGTTCGACGAGTTCCCAGCGTGTGCCGGTTTTTACGTTGTCGCCTTCGAGGCGCTTTGCGTAGTTGTGGTCGAAGGCGGCTGTGAGGGGTTTGATCTGCTCGAGCTCGTCTTTGACGGGGTTGATGTCTTTTTCTTTGAGGACTTCAGCGTTGATAGCTGCGTCGTATGCGTTGGCGGGATATACGTCCCAGGCTGCGAATTCGATGTCGTTGAGATCGGTCAGGGGAACGATCTGGTTGTATTTGAGGTATTTTTTGTCAGCACCTTCTCCGACGCGGATGCAGTCGTATTGGGTCATGGAACCGACGGGCTTTGCGAGGCCTTTGCGGGCCATAAGAACGCCTGTCATGAAAGTTGTGGTAACGGCGCCGAGTCCGACAACCATCACGCCGAGCTTACCTGTAGCCGGCTTTGCTATACTTTCGCTCATTTTCAGTAGATTAGGTTAATTATTTTACTTTCTTTTTTTTCTGTGTCAGTCCGGCTTGCGTGTGCATGCCGGGGGTGCATACGGTGTATGCGTTGGTTTAGTGGGTCAAAAGTACTATGATTTTTTTAGTTGTAAAAATTTTTGCAGTACAATTTTAGTGAATCAATGTTAAGTTTCGCTAATTTTCGGACTGCTCTGCATAATATTGCTAATTTATCAGCACTTTAGACCAATAGCTGTTAACGGAAGTTAATAAAGCTGTGCCAGCTCTGCTAACTTTTTGATAGTGTCGGGGCGGTCGGGGGTGTCCTGGTCGCGGAACCAGGGGCGTCCTTTTATCCAGGCTGTGCGGCATCCGATGCTTTCTGCGGGGATGATGTCTTTGGATATGCTGTCGCCGACGACGAGTGTCTGCCGGGGTTGGAGTTTGAGTGCTTCGACGCCGAGTGTGAAGATGCGTGGGTCGGGTTTGCGGACTCCTACGACGGCGCTTTCGATGATGGTGGGGAAGTAGCGGTCGAGGTCGAAGTCGGCCAGTACTGATGCGACGTTGCCGTAGAAGTTTGTGACGAGTACCATGGGGTATCGGGCGGCGAGTGTCTCGAGGGTGGGTCGGGCTTGCTCGATGCAGGTGCGGGCGTGGTTGTAGCAGTATTGTGCTATTTTCTCGCTGTATGGGGGTATGTCGTCGGGGTTGACGAGGTTTTTCTCGGCGAGTTTGCGGAGTTCGATCTGTGCTTTGATGCGCATCATGTCGAGGAAGTTGTGCTCGGGCATGATGTGGCGTGTGCGTGCGAGTTCGCGCTCGGCGTAGATGTATGCTTCGATGAAGTCTTCGAGGTCTATGTCGAGTGCGGGGATTGTCTGGTATGCTTCGCGGATTATTACGGCCCAGTGGTCGCCGCAGCAGTCGATTGTGCCTCCGTAGTCGAATATTATTCCTTTTATTGTGTCAGTTGAATTTGCCATCGCGTAGTTGTTGGGTGAGTGTTCGGCATATGCTTTCGTGGCGGCGTACCATGTAGAGGAGGAGTATGTTGAGTACTATGAGCTCGAATGCGAAGTATAGCCAGGGCATGGCGAGGAAGAGTGAGGTGAAGAGTGCTATTGTGCGCCAGTTGAAGGAGAGTATG
>JAICZO010000455.1 GCA_029057255.1 Muribaculaceae bacterium
GTGCCCGGCTCGCCTATAAGCATGGGATTGTTCTTGGTGCGTCGGCTCAGAATCTGGAGCACACGCCTTATCTCCTCGTCGCGTCCGATGACGGGGTCGAGCTTTCCGGCGCGAGCGCGCTCGTTGAGGTTTATGGCATATTTTGAAAGAGCGTTGTAGGTCTCCTCAGCACTCTGGTCTGTTGCCTTCTTGCCTTTTCGCAGCTCCTCGACTGCAGCCTCGAGTTCTTTTTTGCTCAGTCCGGCATCTTTAAGAATTAATGCCGCCGGAGAGTTTATCTCGAACAAGGCAAGCAGCAGAGCCTCGAGTGTCACATACTCGTCGCCAAGCTTCTTGGCAATGTCGAGGGCCTTCTGAAGCACATCGTTCGACGTTCGGCTCAGGTAGGGTTCCTGCCCGGACACCTTCGGAAGCGCGGCAATCTCGCTGTCGACCTGCCGTGTCACCAGAGCCGGGTTGGCACCTATCTTCTGGAAGATGAATTTTACCACCGACTCGCCTTCGTCAATAACACCTTTGAGGAGGCAGACCGGTTCGATGGCCTGCGAACCTGCGCCGCGGGTAATCTCGACAGCCTTCTGGATGGCTTCCTGCGATTTAATAGTAAAACTGTTGAAGTTCATATCGTATATAGATGAATGTTTTTTAGCTGTGCTGAATTGTTTTTACTATTTAACTAACACGTAATGTCTGTGAATGGTTTTTTAACACCGATTATTTGTAAGCAATTATCGTGCCTTGTTGCGAAAAATGTCAAAAAGGCGTAATTTTGTGACATTAAAACGCGACGGCATGAGAATACTTCACACATCAGACTGGCACATCGGTCAGAACCTTTACGGATACGACCGACACGACGAACACGCGTATATGCTGCAGCGCATAATCGACATCGCTGCAAGCACGAAGCCTGACGCCGTGCTTATGAGCGGGGATCTGTTTGACACTCCGCAGCCGTCGTCGTCAGCGCGCCGTCTGCTTGCCGACAGTCTGCTGGACTTGCGCCGTCGTTGTCCCGATACACGTGTCATCGTGACAGCCGGCAACCATGACAGTGCCTCCGGGCATGAAGTCAACCGGAGTCTGTGGAGCATAGCCGGCATCGACATGATCGGCAAGGCAGAGGAGGGCACCCATAATATAATAGAGATTCCCGGCAAGGGATATATCATAGCGGTGCCCTATGTCAACAGCCGATTTATGCCCGAGGGTTACTTTGACTCGCTCCTCGCGGCTGTCGGAGAGTCCAATGTCGCGGGACTCCCCGTTGTGCTGTCGGCACATATCGCTGTCGCCGGGTGTGACAGCACCGGTCATGACACCGACAGCGAGGGGCGCACCATCGGCAATATAGAGTGCGTCACGGCCGACCGCCTCGGCGCAGGATACGACTATCTCGCTCTCGGCCACATCCACCGCTTTCAGCCCGTGAAGACTGCCGCCGGAGCAGGGCGATACAGCGGCTCGCCTCTGGCGGCCGGATTTGATGAAGCGTACAGTCACGGCGTAGTCGTCGTCGACATCGACAGCCACGGCGCAGTGCCGGAGATAGAGTTTGTCGCCGTCGGTGAGTTGCGGCCGCTTGTCACCATCCCCGCCACTGGAGCGCTGCCCTGGGAGGACGCGCTGTCGGCGTTGAAAGAATTCCCCGATGACAGTGAGGCGTATCTGCGCCTGTGCGTGTCAGGCGACGATAGTCTTCCGGCCGACTGCCGCGACATAGCCCTCAAGGTGTGCGGAGATAAGAAAGCCCGCTTCTGCCTTATCAACCTTGTGCGTAAGGCGTCCGGCAAAGAGCACTCGCAGCTTGACATGACTGTCGAGGAGCTGCGCCATGCCTCGCCGGCCGATATAGCGCGTCTTTATGCCGAGGCGTCGGGCATAACATTCGACGACGATATGGCGGCGATGCTGTCGGAAGTGACGTCCGCGCTGGAGAATAGTGATAGAAACAAATAAAAGCAGAGATATAACATGACAATCATAAAAGATGAAGAATTCGGAGGCGAGCGACCCTTGTTCGCATCCCACGGTCTGAGACTCGAGAATGTGACCGTGCATGCCGGTGAATCGGCCCTGAAATGCTGCTCGGACATAGAGGCGAGCCATTGCCGCTTCGAGGGCAAGTATCCTTTCTGGCATACGCGCGGTTTCCGCATCACCAACTGCGTCTTTACTCCCGGCGCTCGTGCCGCTCTGTGGTACTCGCAGGCTTGTGTCATGAAAGACACCGTCGTGGAGGCGCCCAAGATGTTCCGCGAGCTTGAAGGCATAGACCTTGAGAATGTCCGCATCCCCGATGCCGAGGAGACTCTCTGGCACTGCCGCGACATAAAGATGCGCGACGTCGAAGTGGCCCGCGCCGACTATCTTTTCATGCACTCGGCAAACATCGACATCGACCGCTACCGCCAGCAGGGCAACTACTCGTTCCAGTACTGCAGCAACGTGGTCATCCGCAATGCCGACATCGACTCCAAGGACGCATTCTGGAACACCCGCGACGTCACTGTCTATGACAGCCGTCTTACGGGCGAGTACCTCGCATGGCACTCCGAGAACCTGCGTCTTGTCCGCTGCCATATCTCGGGCACTCAGCCTCTGTGCTACTGCCGCAACCTTGTGCTCGAAGACTGCACCTTCGACGCCGATGCCGACCTCGCATTCGAGGATTCGGAAGTGAGAGCGACAGTAAATTCTGTCATAACAAGCGTCAAGAATCCGCGTACCGGCTTCATTAAGGCCCGTAGCATCGGTGAAATAATAATCGACGGCAACATCCTCGAGCCTACCGACTGTAAAATCGAGACAGAATCATGAATTTTGACGAGATAACAGACCGGAGAGGCTCCGGCTCCTACAAATGGGATTCACGCAGCGACGCCACGCCGCTCTGGGTCGCCGACATGGATTTCCGCACCGCTCCCTGCATTATCGAGGCCCTGCACAGACGTGTCAGCCACGGCGTGTTCGGATACACTCTTGTCAGAGACGAATACTACGAGGCTCTGATGCGGTGGTTCTCTGACAGACATGGCTACAGCTTCGGTCGCGAAGACGTCATGTATGTACCCGGTGTGGTGCCGGCTCTCTCGGCTATCATCAAAGCCCTGGTCAGACCCGGAGAGGGTGTTATTGTCCAGACTCCGGTCTACAACTGCTTTTTCTCGTCGATACGCAACAACGGATGCAGAGTGGTCGAGAATCAACTGATACGCAAGGAGTTGTCGGAGCAGGAATTTACATACGAGATTGCTTTCGAAGGACTCGAGAGGCTCGCCTCCGCCCCCGCCAACCGT
>JAICZO010000456.1 GCA_029057255.1 Muribaculaceae bacterium
TGATAATATAGTGCCGGATTTAACGGTCAGTTTCGGAGAGTCGCTACCGCGTGGGCATGACTTTACGTTGCAAAAATATAGAATGACAGCCAAGTCGAGGTAGACAAATCGTGCATAATGGTTGAAAGTCGCTTTTCATTATGAAAAATCTGCTATTTTCCGATTTTCGGGTGTTTTTTTACCGATTTTCACCCTGTCGAGGGCGATTTTCCCGATGGTGGAAATAAAGTCCGACAGTTCGGCACAACCTCTTTGCGATAATTCACCTATGGAATGAATCGCCACACCACCTTGCGCTGCCCTCCTTTTCGGCCGTCTGAAAAGCGAGCGCCGCCCGCGCCCGCACAACGCCCCGCTTCGGTTTATTGCCTTGGCATAGTTAAAAATCGCTAAGCTGACGCGAAAAAACTTGCGCAGATGACAACTTTTTACTACCTTTGCCATACACCAAGTCCGCCAAGCACGGCTTGCAACATAATTTTATAACCATAATAACAACCTAAACCAATTTCGCCTATCGACTGACCTCTACTCTAATCAATTTAAGAATAGAAAATGCGAAATTTACAAAAGCTTACCGACGAGCAGTTGGTCAACGCTTACGCCCAAGGCTGCAACGAGGCTTTCGACTCCCTCTTGCTTCGCTACAAGGTGCGCCTGTTCAATTATATATTCCAGATGGTCCGCGACCGCGACCTTGCTGACGACATCTTCCAGGAGACGTTCGTCAAAGCCATCATGACAATCAAGCAGGGACGATACAATGACCTCGGCAAATTCTCAGCGTGGCTATACCGCATAGCCCGCAACCTCGCCGTAGACTCCTTCCGCGCCGACCGCAACGAGAGCAGCCTCTCGACAGACGACGCCGACTACGACGTCCTCAACCGCCGCGAACTCGCCGACGGCACAGTCGAAGACCTTATGGTAGAACTCCAGATAGAAGAAGACCTGCGACGCCTCGTCGACCAGCTCCCCGACGTGCAGCGCGAGGTACTCATCATGCGCTACTACCACGACCTTTCATTCAAAGAAATAGCCGAGCAGACAGGCGTGAGCATCAACACTGCCCTTGGCCGAATGAGATATGCAATCCTCAACCTCCGCCGCATGGCAAAGGAAAAGGAAGTCTGCCTCACCCGATAATATTACTTAGCGCGTCCGCACCCGAGGGGGGGGCGTCCGCCATCCGTAGATACACAACCGCGCAAAGATGCGGACGTCCGCCATCCATAGATACACAACCGCGCGAGGATGCGGGGCGTCCGCCATCCATAGATACACAACCGCGGGCGAAGGTGGCGTCCGGAGGACGCCGATTATTAGTAGCTTTTACCTTTGCGCTTGAGATTTCCGTTAACAATTGAATCGGAAATTGTTAATAAGAAAGACA
>JAICZO010000457.1 GCA_029057255.1 Muribaculaceae bacterium
GCTGAGAGTGGCGTCCTCAGCGCGGGTCACCTTGCCGATGAATGAGTCGAAGCCGATCGGGGCGGATTCGGGAGCCAGGATGACTTCGTCGTTTGAGCAGGCGGCCAGTGTAATCAGTGCTCCGGCTGCAAGAAAGTGGATTGCTTTCATTTCGGTTTTGTTTAAGTTGATGAATAGTTATATATGTATAATGATTGATATTGTCTGTCAGGGACGGCGTCGGCATCAGAGCGTTATCATGATATCTTCGTACTCTCCCCACGAGTCTATCGACACGTCGAAACCGGAGCCGCTCTGGTCGGCCTCGTCGTCGGGTATCTCTATGCCGTCGACCACGATGACGCCGCCGTGGGGCTGGCTTTTCATCTGCTCGGTGATGTCGAAGTTGAAGGTGAGTATTCGGCCGTTGCGGAGCCGGACCTCGAGGTTGAGAGCATAGGAGCCGGGGGCGGCGCGTGTGTAGTCGGGGTTGGGATAGTCCGGCACGCCGAAAGAGTTGACGACGGCCTGGATGCCCCACGGCTCTACCGTGCAGTCGTAGAGGATGGTGGCATGCTCCGTGCCGGTGTGTCCGTCATGGAGGTAGACCGATTCGGCCATGCCGGCCAAGGCTCCGCGCGCCACTCCGACATGCTCCACACCGCGGTCGAATTCATATCTGACGAGGTAGGAGAAGACAAGGGGCTGAAGTGTGACCGATAGCGTGGGTATCTCAGTCAGCCTCTGCTGGTCATACTGCGGCATATAGTGGCCGAAGAGCGGGTCGGGAGGAGTGACGGTGCGCTCGTCGCCCTCGGTGCGGGATGTGTAGAGCGGATTGCCCGCATAGGAGCTGCGTGAGCGCGTGCGCGTCGTGGCCTTGGCCGACACACTGTTGTTGACATCGTCGAAGATGATGTACTCGGTGTCGTCGTTGTAGAAGAGCAGCGAGTTGCGCCCCGCCACCATCTCGGCCTCCCCTCCCGCAGCCGGAAGGTGCGTCGTCACGGCCTTGCCCTCTTCAGGATAGGCGTTGACACAGACTCCCTGCGGCACGGCCGGCAGCAGCGACTGATAAGTCATGCCGTAGGATGCGGGCCATCTGTCACGCCAGGAAGGGCTGCCGTCGGGAGCTGCCTCCCACTGCAGGTTGTACGAAACATCGAGCCGCGTGCGTGCCCGGAGGGCGTGTGTATCGTGGTCGAAGCACAGTCCTTTATGGTCGCACGATGATGCTGCGGCCATAAGAGCCAGGCCTGCGGCGAGTGCCGGGATGTAGGAGTTCGTAAGCTTCATAGTCCGCTCCCTTTCATATTATAGTTGCCGCAGCCTATGAGCCACACAAGCGATATTTCGGCTTTGGTCGGTCCGAACCACCGGCGGGTGTGGGTGGAGCGCCATACGTAGTGATTGTCGATAGGGGTATACTTGTAGTATTTGCCTGTGATATACCCTACTCCGATAGAAAAATCTATATTTAGACGGCGTGTCACGGGGAGGGCGAAACCATACTCGATGCCTCCGCCATAGTTGAACTTGGCGCCCATCTCGCCCTTGCCTCCGGTCTCGAAGTCATAGGTGAAGAGCTGGCCATAAAGCCCTATGTGATGACCGGTGAGGGGTTTGTCTTTGGCATAGCGCCCGAACCAGCGGCGCAGCCCGAGGTCGCCTCCGTAGAAGCGCCAGTAGCGGTGACGGCTGTCGCGGCTCCACCACGCATAGCTCCATTGACCCGCAACACTCAGGCCGGCACCGAGATAGCACTCCGCGCCGAGTGTCGGGATAAGAAGGGCGTCGTAGAGCATATTGGTGCGCAGCGACATGTAGAACGGCCTGCATGCTCTTTCTTCAGCTTCCGAAGGTTCCTCCGGCAACGTTGGGGACAGGGGACGGAGCTGGAGGCGGTCGCGGCTTGCGGGAGCGGAAAGGATTTGCGGGGTATGACGGACGCGCTCGACCGCGATGGCGGGCTTGTCTTCAGAATAAACTATCTCGACAGCGGCATACCGCAAGGGGGCAAACGTCTTGACCATTTCATGCCTTTCGTGGCGCGATGCGCGCG
>JAICZO010000458.1 GCA_029057255.1 Muribaculaceae bacterium
GCTCCCTCACTGCGCGAACACATCTGCACGACGCTTGACCGCCCCAGCGTTAACAAATATTGGGGAACGGGGTCTTATAATGTACGGGCTGTCAGTCCCAGGTATATTTCTTCTGCTTGCCGAATTTCGACTTGATGCGCTGACCGGCCTTGCGCAGAGGGTAGGACACCGAGAGCCAGGGTATGGTAAGCATCAGCGGCCGCGACTTGAGGGCCTTCATGGCGCGGCGCCATATATATATGTCGAGGCCGAACATGGCCAGGACTATGACGAGTGCTACGACGGCAGGCTGCATGTTGGGGTAGCCCGCGTATCCGGCTGCCGCGCCGCATGCCACGGCGAATATCTGCAGCCATCCGGCGAGCGACCACAGCAGGCGCGGGCGCCGGCGGATAAACCCCTCGGTGAAGTAGTGGCGGAGTACGCGCTCGGTGAAGATGCGCGGGTGGTTGCCCTGCCGCAGGCGCACCATCGACTCGTCGGACAGCTCGACGGCAGTGTTGCGGCGCGTTGCTATCTCGCTGACGAAGATGTCGTCGTCGCCGTAGTGCAGGTTGAGCGTGTGGGCGAAGCCCTTGTTGCGCATGAAAGTCTCCTTGCGGTAGGCGATGTTGTACTCCGTGCCGCGGAAGGGCTTGCCGGCGATGGCCACTGCGAGCCAGCGGAAGCTGTCGGCGACATAATCGAAGGCGCGGCGCCGGCGGCCGCGGCGGTCATCCTCGGTCGGGTCGACATATGCCATGCCGAGCACCACCTCGACCTTGCCCTCGCGGTCGAACGAACTCATCATGCGTCTGAGCCACAGCGGCGACTCTATCTCGGCGGCCGTCGTTGTGAGCACCACGATGCCATAGCGTGCCGCCTTTATGCCGAGGGTCAGCGCCAGCTTCTTGCGGCTGAGATTCACCACGCCCTCGGGGGTGAAGGTCAGATACAGGTTGGGGTTGTCGGCGCGCAGCAGCGACACGGTGTCGCGCACGTCGGCCGACTCGCCCTCGTTGACCACTATGACCTCGAATGCCGCCGGGTAGTCCTGCTCCAGGATAGAGTGGAGCAGTCTGTCGAGATTCTCGGCTTCGCCCTGCGAGTATACTATCACCGACGCTGGCAGATACTCGGAGTCGGCTCTGTCGGGGCGCTCGCGGTCGGCGCGGCGCCGGTAGCTTATCACCGTGCGGACTCTGAAGAAATATATCGCGGCGAGGAGAAGCACGCACATGAAGCATGCGAAAATCAGCCACAGGGCTATGGGGGGCATTATCGGAGATAGATACATGACGGTAAAAAATCAATGGCAGGGACAAGTGCCGCCTGCCGCTATGAAGGTGCAAACTTACGCAAAAAAAAGCAAAGAGCCAACGTGACGGCAATAAAAACGCGGCGCGAAAATTTTTGGCCCGGACTTGCGGATTATTTATGAATCTTTCGTAACTTTGCAATCCGTTATGAAATACGGATTCGACAACGACAAGTACCTTAAGATTCAGTCCGAACACATCAAGGAGCGTATCGCTCAGTTCGGCAACAAGCTTTACCTCGAGCTCGGAGGAAAGCTATTCGACGACCATCATGCAAGCCGCGTTCTGCCGGGTTTTCAGCCCGACAGCAAGC
The DNA here is from genome assembly GCA_029057255.1 of Muribaculaceae bacterium. GTDB lineage: Bacteria > Bacteroidota > Bacteroidia > Bacteroidales > Muribaculaceae > CAG-873. The sequence goes on from JAICZO010000458.1 coordinate 1,612, forward strand.
TTCGCATGCTCTCTCAGCTCAGCGACCATGCAGAGATTGTGATCGTAATCAGTGCCCTTGACATCGAGAAGAACAAGGTGCGCAGTGACCTCGGCATCACATACGACATGGACGTGCTGCGCCTGCGCGAGGAGTTTCAGAAACGTGACTTCCTCGTAAGCTCGGTAGTGATCACTCATTATAACGGACAGAGCAGCGCTGACGCTTTCCGCCAGCGTCTCGAGCGTATGGGTATCACTACATATATCCACTACACCATCGACGGATATCCCACCAACGTTGACCTGATAGCCTCCGACGAAGGCTTCGGTAAGAACGACTATGTGGAGACTACCCGTCCGCTCGTGATTGTCACCGCGCCCGGCCCCGGCAGCGGCAAGATGGCCGTGTGCCTCAGCCAGCTCTACAACGAGCACAAGCGCGGCATCGAGGCCGGTTATGCCAAGTTCGAGACATTCCCCGTGTGGAGTCTCCCCCTCAAGCACCCCGTCAACATTGCCTACGAGGCAGCCACGGCCGACCTCAACGACGTAAACATGATCGACCCCTTCCATCTCGAGGCATACGGCAAGACGGCTATCAACTACAACCGCGACATCGAGATTTTCCCCGTGCTGAACTCAATCTTCGAGGGCATCTACGGTGAGAACCCCTACAAGTCGCCCACCGACATGGGTGTGAACATGGTCGGTTTCTGCATCAACGACGACGACGTGTGCAAGGAAGCCTCCAGGCAGGAAATCATACGCCGCTACTACACAGCCCTCAACCACATGGCACAGGGCGACGGCAACGAGGCCGAGGTGAACAAGATCGCTCTCCTCTTCAAGCAGGCCAAGATTACCACCGGCTACCGCCGTCCTATCGCCGCCGCCAAGGCGCGCGCCGAGGAGTGCGGCAAGCCCTCGTCGGCGATAGAGCTGGCTGACGGCACCATCATAACCGCCAAGACAAGCGACCTGCTCGGCCCGAGCGCAGCCCTGATTCTCAATGCCATCAAGCACCTTGCAGGCATCGACCACTCGGTGAAGCTCATCCCGCAGTCGCTCATAGAGCCTATCCAGCACACCAAGACTCACTATCTGCGCAGCAAGAACCCCCGCCTGCACACCGACGAAGTCCTCGTGGCGCTGTCGGTCCTCAGTCAGCACGACGACAACTGCCGCCGCGCGCTCGAGAAACTTCCCGAGCTGAACGGCTGCCAGATGCACTCCACAGTGATGCTGGGCGAAGTCGACCACAAAATCTTCAAGAAGCTCGGCGTGGGTCTGACCTGCGACCCTGTCAGAAAGAGATGATATTCCGGCTTCGGAATCATGATAAAAAAACAGAATCGCTTCCGGCTTCGGAGGCGATTCTGTTTTTTGGTATATTTCGGTAAGGGGGAATTACATCATGCCGCCCATACCGCCCATGCCTGCTGCGGGAGCAGCGGGGGTGTCGTCTTTCTTCTCGGCGATGACGCACTCGGTGGTGAGGAACATGCCTGCGATCGAGGCTGCGTTCTCGAGAGCCACGCGGGTAACCTTGGCGGGGTCGATGACGCCTGCTGCGAGGAGGTTCTCGTAGCTGTCGGTGCGGGCGTTGTAGCCGAAGTCGTCCTTGCCGTCGCGCACGCGCTGTACCACTACGGCACCTTCGACGCCTGCGTTGGCTGCAATCTGACGGAGGGGCTCCTCGATGGCGCGCTCGACGATGGCGATACCTGTCTGCTCGTCGTCGTTAGCACCCTTGAGACCCTTGAGGAGGTCAAGACAGCGGATGTATGCCACGCCGCCGCCGGGCACGATGCCTTCGGCTACGGCAGCGCGTGTAGCGCTGAGGGCGTCGTCGACGCGGTCTTTCTTCTCTTTCATCTCTACTTCAGAGGGTGCGCCTACATGAAGTACTGCCACACCGCCGGCGAGCTTGGCAAGACGCTCCTGGAGTTTCTCGCGGTCGTAGTCGCTTGTGGTCTGGGCGATCTGAGCCTTAATCTGAGCCACGCGTGCTGCGATGCGCTCCTTGTTGCCGTCGCGGTTGACGATGGTTGTGTTCTCTTTGTTTACGGTCACGCGGTTTGCCTGTCCGAGGTCCTGCATGGTGGCGTTAGCCAGCTGCATGCCCTTCTCTTCCGAGATGACAGTGCCGCCTGTGAGGATGGCGATGTCTTCGAGCATCTCCTTGCGGCGGTCGCCGAAGCCGGGAGCCTTGACGGCGCAGATCTTGAGTGAGCCGCGGAGACGGTTCACTACGAGGGCTGCGAGAGCGTCCTGATCTACATCCTCAGCGATGATGAGCAGTGGACGGCCGCTCTGTGCGGTGGCCTCGAGGATGGGGAGAATGTCCTTGAGGTTGCTGATTTTCTTGTCGTGGAGCAGGAGCAGGGGGCTGTCCATGACGCACTCCATCTTCTCGGTGTCGGTCACGAAGTAGGGCGAGATGTATCCGCGGTCGAACTGCATGCCTTCGACAACTTCGATTGTGGTCTCGGTGCCTTTTGCTTCGTCGACAGTGATGACGCCTTCTTTCTTGACTTTCTCCATAGCCTCTGCGATGAGTCGGCCGATGGTCTCGTCGTTGTTAGCCGATACGCGAGCCACGTCTTCGATTTTCTTGAAGTCGTCGCCCACTTCCTGTGCCATGCCGCGGATGCCTTCGACCACTGCAGCGACAGCCTTGTCGATACCGCGCTTGAGGTCCATGGGGTTGGCGCCTGCGGTGACGTTCTTGAGGCCGACGCCGATGATTGCCTGAGCGAGGACGGTAGCGGTTGTTGTGCCGTCGCCTGCGTCGTCGCCGGTCTTCGAGGCAACTTCCTTCACGAGCTGGGCGCCCATGTTCTGCAGGGGCTCGTCAAGCTCTACTTCGCGAGCTACAGATACGCCGTCCTTGGTGATGTGGGGAGCGCCGAACTGCTTGCTGATGATTACGTTGCGGCCTTTGGGGCCGAGGGTTACCTTTACTGCGTCGGCAAGAGCGTCGACACCTTTCTTGAGCTCGTCGCGAGCCTCGATATTGAATTTTATTTCTTTAGCCATGATTGTACGTTGCGCTTGGTTGGATATATATTATTCGGAGATGACGGCGAGTACTTCGTTCTGACGCATGATGAGCGCCTTTTCGCCGTCGAGGTCGATTTCTGTGCCGGCATACTTGCCATAGAGCACCTGGTCGCCTTCCTTGAGAATCATTTCTTCATCTTTGGTACCCTTGCCTGCTGCAATAACGGTGCCGCGGAGGGGTTTCTCTTTCGCGCTGTCGGGGATGATGATGCCCGAAGCTGTTACTTCTTCTGCTGCCGTGGGGCGGATGAGCACACGGTCTGCCAGGGGAATGAGTTTCATAGTCTGTATATTGTTTATTGATTATATTCTGCTGTGTTTCCATACAAAAATCCTGCCAATAACAAAAATGGCAGTCATCGACTGCCATTTTGTCAACTCGGAAGCATAACGCTTCTCTCAGGGTCTTTGTTCACTCTGCCACGGTGACTGTCGAGCCTCCGCTGTGGGCTGTCAGCTCGGGAGCGTACTGGCTCTGTACTGTGGCGATGCCCGATACGAAGCTGCCCGATACGGCGGCTGTCATGTCGTAGCTGATGTGGTAGGTGCCTTTGGGGAGGTAGCCTATGAAGAGGCGTGTCGAGGCGTCGCGGTTCTCGCGGTAGAAGGCGAGAGAGCCGTCCCACACATAGCCGGGCAGCTGGTCGACGGGGGCGAAGGAGGCGGGGCGCTCGTCGTCGACGCTCACATACTCGAGGTCGCGGCCTGCCTTTATAGTAAGCTGTACGCGCACGCGTTCGCCGAGCTTGAGGCGGTCGGTCTGCACCCACTTGCCGTCGCGCTCTACAAGGAGGCGCTTCTCAACCGAGATGTCGCGGCCGGGGCGTGCCTTGACCGATGTCATGGCACGGCGTCCGACGGTCACCACAGAGCCGTACGAGGGTGTGACGCCGTTGGGCTGCACGGTGATGACGGTCTTGCCGCCGTCGTTGGCAATCTGCTGCGAGAAGAATCCTGTCGAGCTTTCGGTGCTGCCGATGCTGAGCGGGCGGCCGTTGACGGTCACTGACTGCTGTACGGGTACCGAAGTCCAGTCGGAGCCTGTCAGCATCACCGAGGCGATGACATAGTCGGGGTTGTATGCTCCCAGGTCGTCCATAGCCTGTGCGCGGACAGTAATCCACTGGCGCATGGCGTCGATGTCGGCCTTGGGGGCGTCCATGACGGCATATGCCTGTATGATGGTGGCGTAGGCGCGGATGTCGCTGATGTTGGGGAAGCAGAGACCCGTGCCGGGCTTGACGACGCCGAACTGGCGCACCGACTCAAGCACCTTGGCGGCTTCGGCGCGGCGTCCGTTGCCGGCCAGGATGAGGATGTCGTATGCCTTGTCGGTGGTGTTGTCTTTCTTCCATCCTGCGGCGACGCTCTTGACGGTGGCGTCGATGATGCGGCGGCCGCCGGCTGTTATCTTCGCCTTGGGGAAGAATGTGGCGATGAGGGTGAGCTCGTGGTCGGTCTCGGGCATGTGGGGCTTTGTGGCCTGTGCCTGGAGATATGCCATACCCTTTGACACCATGCGGTCGAAGCTGTCGGGCAGCATGCCGAGCGAGCGGGCTATGCCGAGGGTGAACAGCACGTTGCGTGTCGACCATACCGAGGGCTCGTCGCTCCAGTCGCCCCAGCGGAATCCGCCGTCGGCGGTCTGCATCTTCTCAAGCGAAGCCTTGGCAGCGTCGATGGCGGCGCGGCTGCGGTCGGGGTGCAGGAGCTCGGCGAGAGCTGCCATGCGGAGTGTCTCGGACTGCGCGTTCTGAAGCCACGGGGTCTGGTCGAGCAGGAGCTTCTTGAGCTCGTCGTTGCGCTCGAGCATCGACACGAGGGCCTTGTCGTCGCTGCCTTCGCTCCACACCTTTATCGCCTCGGCGATGTCGGGGTTGGTGCCGACGATGTGGCTTGCGGCGAGAGCCGAGAAGAGCTTCGATACCATACCGGTCGAGGTGATGCTCTCCGAGGTATTGATGCCGCGCATGGCCTTGACGACGGTCCAGATGGGATTCTGGCAGTACTGCAGTGTCACGGTCTCGTCCTTGGAGGGCTTGACGGTGAGCTCGAAGGGCTTGCTGTCGCCGGGGTTGAGATAGAACTCGGTGCTCTCGATGACGGTTGTCGACGAGGGGAGCACGGGGATGGCAGCCTGCTCGCCGTCGGCGAAGTTGCCGCAGACAGAGCGTATGCGGTACCCGATAGCCGAGGCGTCGGTGGGTGCCACGAGTCCCTGGGGCACGACGGCCGAGCCACCTGCGGCGATTTCGTTGTTGAATATCGCCGAGCCGAGAATTTTACCCGTGAGGATGTCGAACATGGCCACTTCGGTCTCGACAGAGGCTGTCTCGTCAGTGTTGTTGAACACTGTGGCGAGGACGGTCGCCGTGTCGCCCTGGCGCAGGAAGCGCGGCAGGTTGGGCTTGACCATTATGGGCTTGTTGGCCAAGGCCGTGCGGGCAAACGATGCCATGTCAATCTCCTTTGTCCAGCCTAAGGCCTTGAACTGCCATGTGGTGTTGGCGTTGGGGACGGTGAAGACGATGTCGACATTGCCGTCAGCGTCGGCTACGAGCGACGGCTGCCAGAGAGCCTGGAGCACTTCGGGGTCGCGGTATGTCTCTTTGGCGGTATTGTCATCAGCAGAACCGGCACCGGCGTCGGCCTCGCTGTCTTCGACGTCGAAGTCTTCTTCCACAATGGCCGCTGAAAGATCCATAGTGGCCTCGGCCTTCAACAGGACATTGGAGCCGCGAATCTTGATGCCGTTGGTCGCACTGTAAAGACGGGAGTAGGCACGCGATGTAATGTCGCCGAACAGGAACGAGGGCCATTCGAGAATCACTTCGTCGGACATCTTCGCCTGCAGCGATGTGTTGCCGTAGGATGTGCCAAGCCGGGATGTGCTCATGACAATCGAGCTGAAGTCGCTGAGCCAACCGAATCCCGAAGGCCAGCTCTGAGTCGTGAGCGCATCGAGAGCGTGGTCGTACATCGTGGCGATGAATCCTGCGTCGGCCAGGCCTTTGGAGCCCTTGGCCAGGCGCAGACGCCATCTCTCGCCCGCACCGGGCGTGAGGCGGTCGCGGAACGTCTCGGCCACAATCTCTGTCTTGGCGACGGGGGCAGACTCAAGCTCAATCGCGACAGTGATGGTCTTGCCGTCGCGTGTCGCTACCAGAAGCAGCTGGCATTCGGCGGCGTCAGCTCCCTCGGGCAGCTTGTACTCGAGTGTGGTGAAGCCTTTGAGCATGGTGTTGACTGTCGGGCGCAGCATGTTGTCGCCGTGGCGTACGACGCCGAAGACTGTCAGCTCGGGTGCGTTGGCGCCGACAAGGACGGAGACTTTGCCCGAGGCATCGGCCTTGGCCTTGGTGACGGGTACGAACAGAGCGTCGGCATAGCGGGGCAGGGTGTTGCGGCTGATGCTGTACAGGTCGAATTCATTCGTTTTGATCTCTGAGGCTAAGCTGCTGTCGACGGGTGTGATCTCGAAGAAGTAGCGGCCTGATACCACGTCGGCCACGTTGATGGTCAGCGGTGTGCCTGTGACGCCTTCGCCCGAGGGCTGTGCGGGGACATTCTCGCGGTCGGTCAGGCGCCAGCGGAATGCCACGGCAGCTTCGTTGCCGTCAGCGTCGTATGCAGCCACGTTGAGGGTGAAGGGTTTGTCGCTGTCGGCTGTCTGCCCGCAGGTGGCAGTCAGTGTGTAGGGCTTGCCGGTGGTGAAGGCACGGGTGGTTTCAGCAGTCTCGGCGGTGGCCGATGTCACTGTCACTTCCGCTATGAAGTCGGTGTAGGGGCTGCCGTTGTCGAGAGGGCGTCCGAGCATGTCGGCGGGCAGCTTGACCGAGAATGTGCCGTCGGAGGCTGTCGTGGCATCGAGGGTGCCGAGAGTCGCCTGCGGCGAGAACCAGCGCCAGCGGCTTGCCCCCTTGAGGGTCAGGGCCACCTTGGCACCTGCCACCGGCATGCCGGAGTATGTCTTGGCGATGCCTTCGACTGTAATCTCGCCTTTGGCGGGCATGTCGCGTTTGACTGATGTCACCGACACCTCGAAGACGGGAGCCTTGAAGTCGCTCACCATGACGCTGTTGCTTGCGAAACCGCGTTGTCCGGTGATTTCGACACGAATGGTGTAGTTGCCGCTGAGTCCTTCCTTCTTTGTGGCGAAGCTGCCGTATGCGCGTCCGAGGGCATCGGTGCGCATCATCGACTTGGCCACCTCCTGATAGTTGGCGTCAAGCAGACGCACGGTTATCTCCGTGTCGGCGCTTGTGTGACGGTCTTTGCCGTCGCGACGGCTCGAGGCCGTAACCACCGCCCAGTTGATGGAGTCGCCGGGGTGGTAGATGGCGCGGTCGGTGAAGATCAGGGTGCTGCGTTGTATGGACGCAGTGTCGGGCTTGTTGTAGTTGTAGTAGTATACGTTGCCGTCGAAATCGTATGTCTTGCCATCTTTCTTGAATGACAGCCATCTGCGGGAGTATCGGTCGCCCCGGGGGGCGTCGAACCGTACGAGACCGTCATTGTCGCTCTTGCCTAAGACGGAGGTGCGGAGCTTGCCGCTCTGACGGTCGTTGCCCGAGACTGTCACTCCCTCGAGGGGTGCGCCGGTGGTGAAGTCCACGACGCCGGCGTAGACGTCGGCGCTACAGCTGAGGGCAAAGCCTTTGAGGGGCGTTACGATGAATCGTGCCGCACGGCTGTCTTCAATCTTGCCGTTGACAGTCACCACTGCGGCATAATGGCCGCTCTTGGGGAGCTTGAAGTGGAGGGGCTGCGAGCCGCGTTTGACGGGCGCCAGTATCTTCTCTGATGCCACTTTGGGCATGCGGGCGATTTTCGATGCGCGGTTGTCGCTGTAGGAGGCGGGGAGGCTGTGGATGCTCACCACCACTTCCTTGGCGAAGAAGTAGTCGACATCGACTGTGAACTCGGTGTCGGGGGCTACCATGTCGGGGACGCTGAGTTCGGCAACGGGTCGGGTCAGCTCGTTCAGCTCGTTTCGCAGCATGGCGTTGTCGTACCAGCCGGGGAAGGCCTCGAGCGACTTGGTAATCATCTCGATAAGGCGGTCGGCCGATGCATATTCCGTTGCATCGGCGTCCTTGCCGCCATACGGGGCGACGAAGACGGCATGGCCCGATGAGCCTCTGCATATCTGCGCCAGGACGTAGCGTGCGGCCTCGACGTCGCTGTACTTTGTGTAGAGCGCCGTCAGCTCGCCCTTCTCGTCTGAGCTTGTGCCGCTCTTGATGGCCTTGCAGCTCCAGAAGAAGAAGGGTGCCGAGCCTGCTTTGGTCTTGGCGGCGCACTTGCGGGCGAGAGCGTCGGCGTCCTGCCTGTAGTCGATTTCGCCGTAACGCATGCCGAGCAGAGCATCATAGAGGCGGTAGTGCACGAAGTCGGCTACCGTCGGCAGATACTCGAGGGTCTCGGGAGAGTAGGAGAGTACGTCGGCATAGCGCGACAGCGGAGTGTTGCCGGCCTTGTCGGCGGCACTCTCCAGCAGGCTGATGATGCGTGCTCTGAACTGTTCGCCGCTCCACTTGGAGATGTCGGCGGGGTACGGCTCAAGAGGCGCTGTGACGCGGTTGTATTTATATTGGTTTTCGTTGTAGATGGTCATGAAGACCGAAGCCTCGAAGGCTGTGAGCATGGCCTTGTCGTCGGCTGACAGCCCTTTCTTGGCAAGCTGCTCTTCGATGAATGCCGGCTGCGAGAACGACAGGTCTGTGTCGATGCTGCGCTGGGCGGCGCAAATCTCAAGTATTGCTCTTATTCTGGTGAGGCCGTCGGCGTCGCCGCTGTCAGCCTTGGCGAGCATGGCCTGAGCCTTCGACTCCACTTCTTTGGGGTATGCGAAGTCGGGTTTGTCGAATCGTGGTTCGGCGCCGAGGAAAAGGAACGACATGATAAGAGTTAGAAAAGTTGTTAGAAGTGATTTGCTCGACATAATATATATGCGTAAGATTAGTCGGTAATGACAATTGCGGCGGAGCCGTGCCCGTTGGGCGCCCCGCCGCATGTCTGTTTTTTTATTCAGGGTTTATTTCTTGTTGAGACCGCACATCTTGCATTTCTCAGAGATCTCGGTGAAGAAATCGTTGCCCTTGTCGTCGACGAGGATAAATGCGGGGAAGTCCTCGACTTCGATTTTCCAGATGGCCTCCATGCCGAGCTCGGGGTATTCGAGCAGCTCGACGTTCTTGATCGAGTTCTGGGCGAGGACGGCTGCCGGGCCGCCGATAGAGCCGAGGTAGAAGCCGCCGTGCTTGTGGCAGGCATCGGTGACAGCCTGCGAGCGGTTGCCCTTGGCAATCATAATCATGGCGCCGCCGGCGCTCTGGAACTGGTCGACGTAGCTGTCCATGCGGCCTGCCGTTGTCGGGCCGAAGGAGCCTGAGGGCATGCCTGCGGGAGTCTTGGCGGGACCAGCATAGTAGATGGGGTGCTTCTTGAGATACTCGGGCATGGGCTCGCCGCGGTCGAGGCGCTCTTTAATCTTGGCGTGAGCGATGTCACGGCCTACGATGATGGTGCCTCGCAGCGACAGACGGGTCGATACGGGGTACTTCGACAGCTCTGCGAGCACTTCTTCCATAGGACGGTTGAGGTCAATCTCGACAACCTTGCCCTCGCCTGCCTTGCGGTATTCTTCGGGGATGAGTTCGCCGGGGTTGGAGTCGAGTTTCTCGATCCAGAGGCCTTCGCGGTTGATTTTGGCCTTGACGTTGCGGTCGGCCGAGCAGCTTACGCCCATGCCGATGGGGCAGGAAGCGCCGTGGCGGGGCAGACGGATGACGCGGATGTCGTGAGCGAAGTACTTGCCGCCGAACTGAGCGCCGAGGCCCAGCTCCTCCGACGCCTTCTTGAGGGTGGCCTCAAGCTCTACGTCGCGGAATGCGTGGCCGTACTCGTTGCCTTTGGTGGGCAGCGAGTCGAGATACTTCACCGATGCTTTCTTGACCACTTCGAGGTTCTTCTCGGCCGATGTGCCGCCGATGACGAAAGCGATGTGGTAGGGAGGACATGCGGCAGTGCCGAGCGTGCGCATCTTCTCGATGAGGAAGGGTACGAGCTTGTCGGGGTTGATGGTAGCCTTTGTCTCCTGATAGAGGTATGTCTTGTTAGCCGAGCCGCCGCCCTTGGCCACGAAGAGGAAGTGGTACTCGTCGCCCTCGCAAGCGTGGATGTCGATCTGTGCGGGCAGGTTGCAGCCGGTGTTCACTTCGTCGTACATAGTCAGCGGAGCGTTCTGGCTGTAGCGGAGGTTGTCGGTTGTGTATGTGAGGTATACGCCTTCGGAGATGCGCTCCTCGTCATTGCAGCCTGTGAAGACGTTCTGACCCTTCGAAGCGTGGCAGATGGCAGTGCCGGTGTCCTGGCAGAAGGGGAGCTGACCCTTGGCGGCCACTTCGGCGTTGCGGAGCATCGTGAGGGCTACGAACTTGTCGTTCTCGCTTGCCTCGGGGTCGGCGAGAATCTTGGCCACCATAGCGTTGTGCTCGCGGCGGAGCATGAATGCGTTGTCATGAGTGGCCTGACGTGCGAGCACGGTGAGAGCCTGCGGGTCGACGACGAGGAACTCGTGTCCGCCCCAGTTCTCGGTGCGTACATAGTCGGATGTCAGATGATAGTACTCGGTCGTGTCGGGGCCGAGGGGGAACATTTCCTGGTAGTGAAACGGTTTAGTTGCCATATGTTATATGCAGATTGTTTGTCAATATTGTTGTGGCAAAGATAGCAATTATCCGCCAAGCGGCAAAAAAAAGTTTGGCGCGTGCGTATGTGCGAGAAAAATTTGGTAGAACGGCAGAAAATCGCTATCTTTGCAGCCGGAAAAATACATTCCAAAACTAATCACTTAATTATCAACCTAAAATGCAGTACGAAACCGTTTTCATTTTAACTCCCGTTTTGTCTGACGCTCAGATGAAGGAAGCGGTAGAAAAGTTCGCTAAGGTTCTCACCGACAATGGTGCAGAAATCGTAAACAGCGAAGAGTGGGGTCTCCGCAAGCTCGCTTACCCCATCGACAAGAAGTCAACCGGCTTCTATAGCCTCATCGAATTCAACGCTGATCCCCAGGTGATCCGCAAGCTCGAGACTGCTTACCGTCGCGACGAGCGTGTCCTCCGCTGGCTCACTTTCCGTCAGGACAAATATGCAGCACAGTATGCCGAAAAGCGTCGCGCACGCCGTGCAGCTCAACCCCAGGCTCAAACCGTAGAAACTAAGGAGGACTAAAAAATGGCACAGACACAATCAGAAATCCGCTACCTCACTCCCATGTCGGTAGACGTCAAGAAGAAAAAATACTGCCGCTTCAAGCGTTTCGGCATCAACTTCGTTGACTACAAGGACCCCGAATTCCTCAAGAAATTCCTCAACGAGCAGGGCAAAATCCTCCCCCGCCGCATCACCGGCACTTCGCTGAAGTTCCAGCGTCGCGTGGCTCAGGCTGTTAAGCGTGCACGTCACCTCGCCCTCCTCCCCTATGTTACCGACTTGATGAAATAACCCTTTACCCGTAGGAAAATTATGAAGATCATTCTTAAAGAAGACGTGTCGGGCCTCGGATACAAGGACGACGTGGTTGAAGTAAAAGACGGATACGGCCGCAACTACCTTATCCCCACAGGTAAAGCAGTTATCGCCACTCCCTCGGCTCTCAAGGTGCTTGCCGAGAACCAGCGCCAGCGCGCTCACAAGCTCGCCAAGATCAAAGCCGACGCTGAGGCTCTCGCAGCTCAGCTCTCGCAGCTCAAGCTCACTATCGGCGCCAAGACAAGTGCTACCGGCACTATCTTCGGTTCTGTTAACAGCATCCAGATCGCTGAATCTCTCGAGAAACTCGGCTTCAATGTTGACCGCAAGATCATCGACATCAAGGAAGCGATCAAGGAAGTGGGCGAATACGTTGCAACAGTACGCCTCCACAAGGAAGTTTCTGTCGAGATTCCCTTCGAAGTCGTTGCTGAATAAGCATACGCCAGACATACAATATAAAAAGCATCCGAGCCTCGGATGCTTTTTTTATGCGGTGATGGCGGTGATTGTTAAAGGGAGTTAAAAGCTAAAGGCGCTTTTAAACCATCGGCCCTCTGCCGCGTCATATAGTCAGTAATAAGACATAATACAGAGCTTAGCAAGTAAACTGACTTTTCAACGTATAAGAAGCCCCGACTCGTGAAGAATCGGGGCTTTTTGCATTTGATGTCGTGTGGTGCCGTCACTTGTTGCTCACCGAGCCGCCGGAGTCCTTGCTGATTTTGGCGCCGGAGACGATGTTGCATTTCACCGATGAGCCGGATGATGCCTCGGCTTTGCCTGTGGCTGCCTTGATGCCGTCAGCCTTGATGCTTCCGGCCGACGAGGCCTCGTACTTGGCGCGGTTAGCATTGCCGCTCTTGAGTCGGATGCCTGCGGCCGACGAAGCCTCGCAGTCGAGACGGTCTGTTGTCAGGTTGTCGATGCTCACCGATGCCGCCGACGAAGACTCTATCTCGCATTTGCCGCTGACCTTCAGAGCTTCGATGACGATGCTTCCGGCCGACGATGCTTCGATGTCGATGTCGCCGTCGACGACCATGTTGCCGCTCACGTTCAGGCGGCCGGCCGACGATACCTCGATGTCGTAGAGCGTCGGGGCGCATACCTGCACGGTGACAGCGCCGGTTTTCCTGATGTTGTTGTACTCCAGCGATTTGTTCTCGAGGTACACCTTCAGCTCGTCTTTGACAACCTTCACGACAAGGCGGTCGAAGTCATCCTTGTTGGCGGTCACTTTGGCCTTGCCGTTGCAGGGGGCTGTGGTGAGGTTCACGTTTATGCCGGTAGCGACGTCAATCTTCGAGAAATTGCCGATTCTGACCGTGCGCAGCTCCGTGTCGTCGGTGCGCGTGGCGCTTGACTGTGTGTTGCACGACATTAGTGCAAGGGGGAGGAAGAGGAGAATGGACTTTAGCATTTTCATAGAATGTAGCTTTTTAGTGGTTGTCATATATAAGACGCGGAAGATATGCGAAATGTTACATCGGCCTGCAAATTTTTTTATGCTGTTTTTTTATGCTGATGAAATAATTTGGGAATGAAGCGTATGCCGCTTTGTTTCTTAATATTTTTTTATTAAATTTGCCGTTTGAATAACAAGAAGATAATCCAGAGCACCATGAGCAAAGAATTCAAGCGAACACTTATCACAACAGCTCTCCCCTATACCAATGGCCCCGTGCACATCGGCCACCTCGCCGGTGTGTATGTCCCGGCTGATATTTATGCACGCTACCTGCGTCTCGCAGGCCGCCCCGTCACCCTCATCGGCGGCAGCGACGAGCACGGTGTGCCCATCACTCTGAAGGCCCGCAAGGAAGGTGTGACCCCTCAGGATATCGTCGACCGCTACCACAAGCTTATCAAAGAATCGTTCGAAGGCCTCGGCATTTCGTTCGACATTTACTCGCGCACGACATCCGACATCCACAGCGAGACCGCATCGGAGTTCTTCCGCCGCCTCTATGACAAGGGCGAGTTCATCGAGAAGACTTCCGAGCAGCTCTACGACCCCGAGGCCGGACAGTTCCTCGCCGACCGATATGTCACCGGCGAATGCCCCCACTGCCACCACCCCGCCGCCTACGGCGACCAGTGCGAGGCTTGCGGCACATCGCTCAACGCCACCGACCTCATCAACCCCAAGTCGGTCATCACAGGCGCCACTCCCGAGCTGCGCCAGACCAAACACTGGTATCTGCCTCTCGACAAGTGGGAGCCCGAGCTGCGCCGCTGGATTCTCGAGGGTCATAAGGAATGGAAGACCAACGTATACGGCCAGTGCAAGTCGTGGCTCGACATGGGCCTGCAGCCCCGCGCCGTGTCGCGCGACCTCTCGTGGGGCGTGCCCGTGCCCGTAGAGGGCGCCGAGGGCAAGGTGCTCTACGTATGGTTTGACGCCCCCATCGGTTACATCTCCAACACCAAGGAGCTGCTGCCCGACAGCTGGCAGACATGGTGGAAGGACCCCGAGACACGTGTCATCAACTTCATCGGCAAGGACAACATCGTGTTCCACTGCATCGTCTTCCCCGCCATGCTCATGGCATACGGCGACAACTTCCAGCTGCCCGACAACGTGCCCGCCAACGAGTTCCTAAATCTCGAGGGCGACAAAATCTCGACATCGCGCAACTGGGCGGTATGGCTCCACGAGTACCTCAACGACTTCCCCGGCAAGCAGGACGTGCTCCGCTACGTGCTCACGGCCAACGCTCCCGAGACCAAGGACAATGACTTCACATGGCGCGACTTCCAGGCCCGCAACAACAACGAGCTCGTTGCCATCCTCGGCAACTTCGTCAACCGCGTCGTCGTGCTCACTCACAAATACTACGGCGGCGAAGTGCCCGCCCCCGGCGCTTACGAGGCCGTCGACCGCGAAGCTTTCGCCGAGATGGAGTCCCTGCGCGCGTCGCTGACAGAGAATCTTGAGACATTCCACTTCCGCGAGGCTCTCAAGGACGCCATGTCCTTTGCCCGCCTCGGCAACAAATATCTCCAGGACTGCGAGCCCTGGAAGGTTGCAAAGACCGACCCCGAGCGCGTCAAGACAATCATGTATGTGTGCGCGCAGATATGCGCCTCTATAGCCGTGGTGATGGAGCCGTTCATGCCCTTCATGAGCGCACGCCTCGCCGCCATCCTCGGCGGTCTCTCGCTGAGCTGGGACAAGGTCGCAGCCGACGGCATCGTGGCAGCAGGCACCGTCATGGGTCAGCCCGAGCTCCTCTTCGAGAAAATCGAGGACGCCGCCATCCAGGCGCAGACCGACCGTCTCGAAGCCATCAAGAAGCAGAATGCCGTCGATGCCTTCAAGCCCGAAGTCGTGCTCCCCGAAATCAAGATTGACGAGTTCGCACGTCTCGACCTGCGCGTCGGCACAGTCCTTGAGTGCGAGGCCGTACCCAAGGCCAAGAAGCTGCTCCGCTTCGTCATCGACGACGGCACTCCCGGCCACCGCGTCATCGTCAGCGGTATTGCCGAGCACTACCGCCCCGAGGAGCTGGTAGGCAAGCAGGTGATATTCGTCGCCAACCTCGCTCCGGCCAAAATCCGCGGCGTAGTGTCGCAGGGCATGATACTGTCGGCTCTCAATGCCGACGGCAGCCTTGTCGTGGCAGGACCCACCGCTCCCGCAACTCCCGGCGCACAAGTAAAATAGCAGTCAGCGGCAAGCTGATTATTTATTCCCCGTCTAAACCACCGCATCATGAAGCCCCGTATCCTTATCGTCTATACAGGCGGCACTATCGGTATGATAGAGGACCCCGTGTCGAAAGCTCTCAAGCCCTTCGACTTCTCCCATCTCATGGAGAATGTCCCCAAGGTTAAGATGCTCGATTATCATATCGACAACATCCAGTTCAATCCGCCCATCGACTCTTCTGACATGGACATCCGACACTGGCAGAGTATTGTCAAGAGTATCGCCGACAACTATGACAGATACGATGGTTTCGTGGTGCTGCATGGTACCGACACGATGGCATACACTGCGTCGGCGCTGTCGTTCATGCTCGGCAATCTATCCAAGCCCGTGATTATCACCGGCTCGCAGCTGCCTATCGGTGAGGTGCGTACCGACGGTGAGGAGAACCTCATCACCGCGCTTCAGATAGCCGCCGACCGCGACCGCTACGGCAACCCGACAGTGCGCGAAGTGGCCATACTCTTCGAGAACTATCTCTGGAGAGGAAACCGCTCGACTAAGCGCAGCGCCGACAACTTCAACGCTTTCAAGAGCAACAACTATCCCGAGCTTGCGAAGATAGGTCTCGGCATATACTTCAAGCCTGCGGCTCTCCGCAAGATTGACGATGTCAGGCCCCTTACCCCCTACTATGACCTCGATGCAAGCGTCATGTCGATAGATCTGTTCCCCGGCCTCGAGGAGAGGGTGTTCCGCCACCAGCTCGCCACTCCCGGCATAAAGGGCATCGTGCTCCGTACCTACGGCGCCGGCAACGGCCCCACAAAGCCCTGGTTTATCGACGCCGTGCGCGAGGCTGTCGACCGCGGCGTGGTCATCCTTAATGTCACCCAGTGCGTCAACGGCTCGGTGCACTCGAGCCGCTATATGGGTGCCGACTACCTCGCTTCGGCAGGTGTCATTTCGGGTCACGACATTACCTTCGAGGCTGCGATGACAAAGATGATGTATCTCTTTGGCCTCGGTCTTGACGTCAATGAAGTGAAGCGACTCCTTGCCGAGCCCCTCGTCGGCGAACTGACGGTGAAATCTCCCAAATAAGCCGCCGCGCCTGTGATATACCTACGACGAATACTGGCAGCAGCCCTGCTCGGGTCGGTAGCCGCGCTCCTGCCGCTGCAGCTTGCGGCGGCAAAGGCTCCCGTATGGGAGACGGTGCGCACAGGCTCCTACGGTCAGGCGGCGCAGACGCTCCCCGGCGACAGACAGGCTTCGTTCGAAGCCATTGTCAGGGACGGTGCCGTCTATATCTCGACCGACGCCGCAGTAAAAGTCGAAGTATACACCATCCTCGGCCAGCTTGTCACATCGCACACACTGCAGCCCGGCCTGACGAGGCTCACCCTCGGCCAGCGGGGCGTATACATCATAAAAGGTGCCGGCGTGACGCGGCGTGTCAACATCTGACCCTTACCGGTCTAAAAATCATCAGGTATGCTTACAGTAAAGATACATAACAGCTCCGGTCTGGAGCTGCCTTCATATTCTACCCCGCAGGCGGCAGGCATGGACCTCCGTGCAGCCGTCGCCGAGCCCGTCGTCATAGCTCCCGGCCAGAGAGCGCTGATTCCCACGGGGCTGCGTGTAGAGTTGCCCGACGGATACGAGATGCAGCTCCGTCCGCGCAGCGGCCTTGCCCTGCGCAGCGGCATCACACTTCTTAACAGTCCGGGTACTATCGACGCCGACTATCGGGGCGAGATAGGTGTTATAATGATAAACCACTCTGATGTGCCGTTTACCGTCGAGCGCGGCGACCGCATCTGTCAGGCTGTCATTGCCCGCTACGAGAAAGTGGCGTGGCTCGACTGCGACACCCTCACCGACTCCGAGCGCGGCGAGGGCGGATTCGGCCATTCGGGAGTGAAGTAATCCTTTAATACCCGTCACTCTATGCGTCGACTACCTCTCTTTTTGCTTCTCATCGTCACCGCGGCTGCCATCGTTCTCGCTGCCCGCCCGCGCAAATCCTCCGATGTGGTCTCGGCCGCCGATTCGCTCAAGGCCGAGTATATATATCTTGAGGCTGTCACTGCCCGCGAGGAAGGTCGGCTCGACGATTATCTCATGTTGCTGAGGCGGGCGTCGCAGCTCCTGCCCGGCGACCCGTATATCGACGCAAGCATAGCAGAGATGACATTCGGTCTGCCGACGACCGACTCGCTCGCCCGCGAGGAGGCCTACGCAAGGCTCGCAAAGCGCTTCGACGCCGACCCTACCGACGCATACAACTACTCGGCGTATGTGTCGCTGGCCGACCACCTCGGCCGCTTCGACG